>NZ_JAKZGV010000054.1:0-28924 GCF_022557375.1 Shewanella sp. MM_2022_3 | reverse complement strand
TGGACGTTGTGAGTATTTTTGGGGTAATTATGGGTAAGCTAAAGGTCGCTTTATTAGTCGATGAATATTTTGGTGGTACAGGTACAGTGTACGGTGGATACGGCTTTCTTGCCCGTCATCTGATCGCCAAACACTTACCCAATGAAAATATTGAAGTAGAAGTACTGATAAAGAAAGATTGTAGTAAACAGCGCTTAATTCCCCGTCGTTATATGATTGATGGTATCAAAGTGTATCGTCTTGCTGCTAAGTTTATGGATTTTCTTAATATTAGATTCTTAAAAAAGAAAAACTATGATCTTTTCTTATCCATCGAAATGACGACACATTCCTATCGTATTCTTAAAACAATCCCCAATATCGATAAAAAATTGTTGTTCTGGGTTCAAGATCCACGCCCCGATTACGAGTGGGATGAAATTAATACCGTAAAACTCTTTCCTGAGAAAAGTTATTGGGATAGCAACATTTATCAGTTTGTCCACGACCTATGGGCCGCAGGTAAAGTCTCGTTTATTTCTCAAGCACGTTTTCTCGATAGAAAAGCGCGGGATCTTTACAACCTCGACGATAAAACCGAGATCAAATACTTACCTAATCCTATCGAAATCGATCACAGCTTCGATGTCGAAACCCACCCGAAGAAAAATCACATTATCTTCCTCGGCCGTATCGAGTCGGTTAAGCGTGGCTGGTTGTTCTGTGAGATTGCCAAACTGATGCCAGAATATGAGTTTTTCATGCTTGGTCAATCCTTTAGACAATCGAAGAAAAACCAATCCATCATGAATAACTACCTCGACATCCCTAACTTACACTTTGTGGGGCATGTTGAGGGAGAGAAAAAGGCACAGTTGATTAAGGACGCTAAGATTTTAGTGAATACCTCAATCCACGAGGCACTACCGATTTCGTTTTTGGAAGCCTTATCCTACGGAACGCTGCTCGTGAGCTGTCGTGATCCCGATGAACTCACCAGCCAATTTGGGGTATTTACTGGCACGGTATTAGGGGATGGTTTCGATAAAGTCCCACTCTTTGTCGACGGTATCCGCCATTTGATGGAAAACGAGCCGCTCCGCCAAGAGCTGGCGCTAAAAGCGGTGAACTACATCAAAGCTAACCACAGCATTGAAGATTTTCAGAAAAACATGCAAGAGATTATCTTTAAGCTGGTTGAAGAGACTAAAGCGCAAAGCTAAAAACAAGGCCGACACTATGTCGGCCTTACTTTTCTTAAAACAATTTCCAATAACCTAACTTGCGGCGCATTTTAAAGTGTCGCAGTAGGTTCAATGGCTTAGGTTTAAGCCAAGCGGTTCCCTTATCAATCAGAGCATCGGTCGCCGCGAGTACACGCTGGCTAGACTGACCATCTCCCGTGGGGTGAATTTGATTACAATAATCATGGATATGCGCCATCAAATCATCGGGGCGGCTGAGCGCTCGAGTGAGTGCAGGTTCAATCTCTTCGACTCGGTTAATATCGATTAAATGCGCCTTCGGTGACTGATTTTTAAAGGTCACTACAGGCTTACGCTGCATTAAAAACATCAATAAAATCGAAGAGGTATCGCAGAGCATCACATCTCCCGCCTGCAAAAGAGGGATCACGTTGTCGGTTTCCACAAACTGCAGATTCTCATTTTCGAGAGTCTTGTATTGCTCAACAATGCTAGGTTTCATCTTAGGATGGAATTGTACCAACCAGCGCCACTGGCTCTTTTGCGACAGGGCTTTAATCTGCTCAAATACCTCAGGCGCACAGGTCAGACTGGGGGAGAATGTCGAGCAAAACAGCACTACAGGCCGAGGATCATCGGGCTTAATGTAAGGATTATCTTTATTTTCAAGAAATAAAGGATCGAGCGCCGGCCAGCCCGTTTCGGCTACGGTAAAGGTGCCGAATTTTTTCTCTAGCTCAAGGAAAGGTAGCGTCGTCGCCGGCCCTTGAGTGCAATACAGGTCAAAGCAATCGCGGATTTCGAAGTGATCTTCTCGCCCCTTATGATTCATTTTGCCCGCATTAAAACCGTGGAACACCCCTACTTTTACTCCAGGGATAAAGCTTGGCACTACGTTACCCGGCACGAACACCGCATCGGGTTTCCATGCCTTAACGGCATCGATATCGAGTAAGCGTTTTTCATCCGCTTTAAGGAATTTAGGGTCTACCTCACGGCCCTCGAGGAACCAACACGCCTCATCGCCACGCGCCAGAATCACTTGCTGCAGCGGCCTTAGCATCGCATAGGAATAGTTCTGTGCGATGTAGAACAAATAACGTCTTTTGTTTGATTTGCGCGCTTCCACCGCTTTCTCCTCGGGTAAATTATTTCGCTAGCGCGAGATATTGTTCGGCAATCGCAGTCGCATCCACCTTAGCTAAAATCTCAACATGTTCGAGGGATGGCGGCTGCGCGACCACGGCGTCAATCATCTTCGCCAAGGCCGCAGGATTACGACGGGGCACAAGATAGGGAGCCAGATTTCCGGTCAAAATCTCATTCGGTCCGTGTGGGCAATCGGTACTCACCACTGGTGTGCCACAGGCTAAGGATTCGATTAATACCGTCGGCAATCCTTCGAAATCGGAACTCAGCACCAGTGCTTTCGCACGTTTGATCCAAGGAAAAGGATTACTCTGGAATCCAGGAATGATTAAGCGCTTCTCGATGCCGAATTTCTTCGCTGCTTTAATTGCCTTCTTATGGTTATGGCATAACAACACTACGGGTAGCTGATTTTGGGTCTGTTTAAGAGCCTCAAACAACACATCGTGGCGCTTCTGCTTAGCAAAACGTCCTACGTGGATCAGATAGTCACCCTGAGGAATTTGCGGATTATCTTGCTGTGACTGAGCAACAATCTCATTAAATTCAAATGGATTGTAGATGGTTCGCATTGATGCTGGGTGCAAACGCCCCTTGGCTTGAATCTCTTTAGCGATGCCATTGGATACAGTGATCAAATGCTGGCCATTGAGCGCTTTTTTCGCCCGCAGTTTCTTGAAGTAGGCGAAGGGGCCTAACTTAAACTGACGACTCAATTCTTCTTCAACTGATGAGTGCACAATCACATAGAGTGGTGTCACCCCGGTTTTGGTCATCATCAAGTTGGTTTTATCAAGATTGGATAAAAACAGATCGAACTTACCGACTCGGGACTCAATCTCGGCAATCTTTGCCCGTAATTTATCGACCGATGCCCCTAGGCGCCCGAAGTGGTCATAATCTTTATCTTTGTCGGCAAAACATTGATGAACAGGTAAATTGTCTGGGGTTTCGTAATAACGATTATCTTCCATGACCAAAAAATGCGGCTCATGCCCTAGGCTAATAAACTGCTTTGCCAAGGTAATCATGACCTTCTCGGCTCCACCACCCGCTAAACTGTCGATGGCTATGGCTATCCGCATGATTTTTCTCCTAAACGATAATCTAAAACTCAGGGTGACAGGCTAACAGTGGTTAACTGTGTGTCTGCTGAATAACCTGATCAAATTTCTCTATCACAGCGTCAACACTAATTAGCGCCATAAGGTGCTCACCCTTGGCTCGGGTGCCCCATTTCACCTCACCGCTTTGCTGTGAGGCGATGGCCTCTTGATAGGCGCTCACCACATATTGCTGCGATAAATAAGGCCCGGTGCGACCTGGGTTGGAATGGGCATACAAACCGATGACTGGCGTCCCTTGCGTGACCGCCATATGTGCAGGGCCAGTATCGGGCGCGAGCACTAGGCTGGCGCGTTTCAGTAGAGCCAGCAATTGGGTTAAACTGGTTTTGCCGACCAAGTTATCGAGTTTGGCAGAGCACGCATTGGCAATATCTTCGGCCAATGTCTTTTCAAGTGCTGTTGGGCCACCGCAGAGAATAACTCGATACCCCTTATTCACCGCATGTTGCGCCACGGCGGCATAACGCTCGGGTAGCCAATTACGCTCGGCTTTACTGGCGGCCGCGCAAATGACCAATACCTTCTCATCATCGGCAATATGGCGCAGGGCAAATTCAGTGTCCGCTTGAGGGACAGGAATATTCCAACTCGGGGTAATATCGCTAACACCAATCGCCTTGGCGAACCCCATAAAACCGTCGAGCACATGGGGCTGAGCTAAAGGTTCAACTCTATGATTGGTGACTAGCCATTGACCTTCTTTGGCGCGGGCACGGTCGAATCCGACCCGAACCTTTGCCGAAATAGCGAGGGATGCCAAGGTCGCACGCAGCGCCACTTGCATATGCAGCAGCACATCAAAATTACGGCCTTTCAATGCCTTATGCAGATAAAAATAGCTACGCCAGCCTTGGGATTTATCGAAAATCACAAACTCAATGCCGGGCAAGTGTTTCAGCAACTGGTATTCAAGTTTACCTATCACCCAAGTGATTTTGAGCTGGGGATATTGGCGCTGAATGGCCTGTACCATCGCCACGGCATGACAGACGTCACCGATAGCCGATAGCCTCAACAGGCATAGAGAATTCATGGTGTTAATATCTAAACTCAAGCGAATAGCCCTTAAGGTTATTTGGCGCAAGCTGAGGATCTTAATGTAGAATGGCCGCAGGTGCCACGCTTAAGTCAACAAATCTCCCATGAACGCACAAATCAAAATCATAAATACTGCCAATGGCTATATGGCACTTTGCCAAGATACGCCAGAGGACATCACGCCGGCTTGGTTCTCGGTCGATTTTTGGCGCGAAAAAGCCGCAGTTGTGGGTTCATCCAAGGGCCGCTATACCACTTGGTTTGTAGCATTTGAGCACAGTCATTGGGTACTGCGGCATTACTGGCGCGGCGGCCTGATGGAGAAATTCAGTAAGGATGCCTACTTCTATACCGGGCTTGAAAACACTCGCGCCATGGGTGAATTAAGGCTGCTTGACCTGCTTTACCGTGAGCAATTTGCCGTGCCTAAACCTATTGCCGCCAATGTTGTGCGTGATGGCTTGTTTTACCGTGCCGACATTATTATTGAGCGAGTCGATGGCGCCGAAGACTTGGTCGCTAAGTTAACCAAAGGCACTATGAGCCAAGCCCAATGGCAAGCTCTTGGCGCGACCATTGCCCAGTTTCATCGCCGCGGCGTTTACCATGCCGACTTAAACGCAAAGAACATTTTGTGGCAACCACAGCAAACGAATGGCGTACAAGAACGTTTCTATCTGATTGATTTTGACAGGGGCGAAATCAAAACGCCCCATGCCCAATGGCAGAAGGCAAACCTTGAAAGGCTGCTACGCTCCTTCAATAAAGAACAAGGTAAGCAGCCAACACTTGCCTTTACACCCGCTAATTGGGCTGCATTGCTCGAGGGTTATCATTCAATTATCCCAAAAGCCTAATACCTCAGTGGCACTAGGCTGTTTGGTGCATGAGTAACGATTCGGCGAGAGCAAACTGACGCTGCAAAGCACCACGATTGGCTTCTACCACGGCAAGGCCTGCTTCAGCGGCTTGTTGGCGTAAAATCGGCTGCTCAAAATACTGGATCAAATTATCACCTAACTCTTGCCCTGAACTCACAATCCGCAAGCCTCCCGCATCTGCCAACATTTGGGTAATTTGGGCAAAATCCCAATGGTTTGGCCCTACCATTACTGGCACGCCCATGGCCGCGGGTTCGAGGGGATTATGGCCCCCATTTTCAATCAAAGTACCTCCCACAAAGGCTTGATCGGCCGCGCCATAAAAGGTTAATAGTTCACCCATGGTATCGCCCACCAGCACCTGCGTCGTGGCAGTTATAGCTCGAGCATCACTGCGGCGCACATATTCAAAACCTTGGCTAGCGACAACATCCGCCACCGCCGCAAACTGCTCTGGGTGACGCGGCGCAATGATCAGCAGCGCCTCCGGCCACTTAGCGAGCAACCGTTTATGGGCACTTAACATGGCATCAAACTCACCGGGGTGGACACTACCTGCTACCCATACGGGTGCCGTCTCACGCCCCCAAGTTTGTCGTAGCGCTCGTGCTAAGGTTAAGCGCTCGGGCGTAATACTCAAATCAAACTTCAAACTGCCACAAACAGTCACTCTGTCAGCAGGCACTCCAAGGTCGATAAACCGCTGCGCTTCGGCTTGGGTCTGCACCGCAACCACATCTAAGCGTTGCAACATGGGACGACTTAATTGCGAGCGCTTGGCATACTGCGCCGCCGATTTAGCCGACAGCCTAGCATTGGCGAGCATCAAGCGCACGCCGCGCTTAGCCGCCAGTGCCAACAGATTCGGCCATAACTCAGTTTCCATTATGATGCACCATTTAGGGGATAACTGGCGCAGAAAACGGCTCACACACCAAGGCAAATCGAAGGGCAAATAGCAGTGCTGCACTTGATCACCAAAGGCTTTGCGTACCTCGGCAGAGCCGGTGGGACTGGTGGTAGTAACCGTAATGCTTAGCTCAGGGTGCATTTGCATAATCAAACGGATCAAGGGAATAGCCGCGAGCGTTTCTCCCATCGACACCGAATGGATCAGTAAATCCGTCGGTTTAAGTTGGGCTAATCCGAAGCGTTCGTCCCAACGGCCACGATAGTCTGGACTTTTAATGGCTCTAAAAGCCAAATAGACAATGAGTAGAGGGGATAAAAGATAAAGCAACACACTGTAAAAAAATCGATTCATAAAATCGTGCTGATGAGATTTTGCCTGTTGGATAACGGCAATGTTAGCATAATATACCCAAGCGACCTCAAGATACGAGTTCAAGCCTCTCGAAGTTGTTTGCGTATACCAATCCTATTGAATTTTTGTGCGTTGGGGCTTAATCAATAGGGTTTTAAATTAGGGATAATTTACCAGCAGTGTAGCGGTCGTTGGTTAGCCTTCTTTAGTCAATTTGCAGCGTTCACTAGCCACTTGGAAAACATATGAAAACCCGCGACAAAATTATTTACGCCAGCCTTGAGCTGTTCAATGAGCATGGCGAACGAAATATCACCACCAATCATATTGCCGCTCACCTAAATATGAGTCCCGGGAATCTTTATTACCACTTCCGTAATAAGGAAGATATTATTCAGTCGATCTTCAGTCTCTACGAGGCGCACCTTGAATCAGGGTTTCAGCCCTATGAGGGCGAGCAAGTCAACGTAGAACAGCTGATCGGCTATTTTGATGCGATGTTTTACACCCTGTGGCAATTCCGTTTTATGTACGCCAATTTGGCCGATATCCTCGCCCGCGATGAAGAATTAAAAAGCCGATATTTGCACGCCCAGCAGCAAGTATTAACCCGTTCAAGTCACGTGCTAGGTAAACTCAAGCAGGATGGTTTTTTAAATATTGATAACGATAAAATCACCCCACTTGCCGACACCATCAAGATGATTGTGAGTTTTTGGATTGGTTATCAGCTTACCCAGTCGAGCACGTCCACCATCACTAAAGGCATTTTGTACGAAGGAGTATTGCGGGTTTTGATGATTTTTAAGGCCTACGCCACGCCAACCTCCCAAGCGACCTTCTGCCGTTTAGAGCAGCACTACCACGAGTTAGCGACCCAAGATTCGCTTTAATCGTCCGACGCCGTCGCATTTAGCGCTAAACTCAACAGGTTGAACGTGCTAAATGCGGGCTCAATTCATGCCGTTGGCGGTGATGCGACATACATGCCGACCATGTTGCACATTAGTTTTTATAATGTAACAACCCCTTTAGCCCTAAACTAATTTATCTAGCTAACCTGCATGAAAAAAAGGCTGTAGGCCGATAGGGTTTAGCGTTAGAATGCCGCAACTCCCAGAATCAGAATAAAGTTAACTAAGGAGATATCAGGTGGCCTCTACCTCATTCTACGCACAGATTAATCAACAGCTTGCGGATATCAAAGCCGAAGGTTTATATAAAAGCGAGCGTGTTATTGCCTCACCGCAACAGACAGCCATTCAAGTAAATAACCAAGAAGTTGTTAACTTTTGTGCCAACAACTATCTAGGCCTAGCCAATCATCCTGAACTCATCAAAGCCGCACAGCAAGGCTTAGTCAGTCATGGCTTTGGTATGGCGTCGGTCCGTTTTATTTGTGGAACCCAAGACATCCACAAGCAACTCGAAGCCAGCTTGAGTGAGTTCCTCGGCATGGAAAACACGATTCTGTACTCTTCTTGCTTCGACGCCAACGCGGGCCTATTCGAAACCCTGTTAGATGCCGAAGATGCGATTATTTCCGACGCCTTAAACCATGCCTCTATTATCGATGGCGTGCGTTTATGTAAGGCCAAACGTTTCCGTTATGCTAACAACGATATGGCGGATTTAGAAACGCAACTGATCGCCGCAAAAGCAGCTGGCGCGCGCAATATTTTGATCGCCACCGACGGCGTATTCTCAATGGACGGCGTGATCGCCAATCTGCAAGGCGTGTGTGATCTAGCCGATAAATACGGTGCATTAGTGATGGTTGACGACTCACACGCCGTGGGCTTTGTTGGCCAAAACGGCCGTGGTTCACACGAACACTGCGGTGTGATGGGTCGCGTCGATATTATCACTGGCACCTTAGGCAAAGCCTTAGGCGGTGCATCGGGCGGTTTCACTTCAGGTAAAAAAGAAGTCATCGACTGGTTACGTCAACGCTCTCGCCCTTACCTATTCTCTAACTCATTGGCGCCTTCGATTGTAACTGCCTCTATCCATGTATTAGAGATGCTCAAATCGGGCCAAGCACTGCGTGAAGCGGTATGGGAAAACAGCCGTTACTTCCGCGAAAAAATGTCCGCGGCAGGCTTTACCTTAGGCGGTGCAGACCACGCAATTATCCCAGTGATGATTGGCGATGCCAAACTGGCGAGCGATTTCGCTAACCGCTTATTAGCAGAACATATTTACGTTATTGGTTTCTCATTCCCAGTCGTGCCAAAGGGACAAGCCCGTATTCGTACTCAAATGTCGGCGGCCCACACCCGTGAGCAACTCGACAAAGCGATTGAAGCCTTTACCCGTATCGCTAAAGAAATGGCGATTATTTAGGACCCTACAAAATGAAAGCACTAAGCAAGTTAAAAGCCGAAAAAGGCATTTGGTTAGTCGATGCGCCTAAGCCTGAAATGGGCCATAACGATCTGCTGATCAAGATTAAAAAGACCGCCATTTGTGGCACCGACATGCACATCTACAACTGGGACGAATGGTCACAAAAAACCATTCCTGTACCTATGGTGGTAGGTCACGAATATGTGGGTGAAGTGGTTGATATCGGACAAGAAGTTCGTGGCTTTAACATTGGTGACCGCGTTTCTGGCGAAGGCCATATCACCTGCGGCCACTGCCGTAACTGCCGCGCAGGTCGTACCCATTTATGCCGTAACACCTCAGGTGTGGGTGTAAACCGCGAAGGTTCATTTGCCGAATATTTGGTTATCCCGGCCTTTAACGCCTTCAAAATCCCCGATGATATCAGCGACGATTTAGCCTCTATCTTCGATCCATTCGGTAACGCAGTACACACAGCGCTGTCATTCGACTTAGTGGGCGAAGACGTGTTAATCACTGGCGCTGGTCCTATCGGAATTATGGCTGCGGCCGTATGTCGCCACGTTGGCGCTCGTCATGTGGTCATTACCGACGTTAACGAATACCGCTTAGAGTTGGCCCGTAAAATGGGTGCTACCCGTGCCGTTAACGTGGCTCAGGAAAACCTGAAAGACGTGATGAAAGAACTCGGAATGACCGAAGGGTTTGACGTGGGTCTAGAAATGTCTGGCGTACCTTCTGCCTTCCACGCCATGTTAGATACCATGAACCACGGCGGCAAAATCGCGATGCTCGGTATTCCGGGTGGTGAAATGGCGATTGATTGGAGCAAAGTGATCTTCAAGGGTCTGGTCATCAAAGGCATTTACGGCCGTGAAATGTTCGAAACCTGGTACAAGATGGCAAGCTTGATCCAATCTGGCTTAGATATTTCGCCTATCATCACGCATCACTACAAGATTGATGATTTCCAAAAAGGCTTCGACGCAATGGGCTCAGGCCAATCCGGTAAAGTCATCCTCAGCTGGGATTAATTCTCTTAGCTATGCCAATCACGGGGCTGTACACATGCAGCCCCATGTTGCACACTTATCCCATCGCTTATCCCTTTTCAGTTATTTCAGGTTTTATTATGTCTTCCTTTAAACACCTTAGCGTGAATCAATTAGTGCAAATGACCGAGTCAAAGCCAGTGCAAATCGTCGATATTCGCGATGGTCATAGCTTTAACAACGGCCACATTGATGGCGCATTTAATTTGAATAACGAAAATCTAGCGCACTTTATTAGCCAAGCGGATATGGACAGTCCTTTAGTGGTGGTTTGCTACCATGGCATCAGCAGCCAAAATGCCGCGCAATATCTGTGTGAGCAAGGGTTTGATGACGTTTATAGCCTAGATGGTGGCTTTAGCGCTTGGCATGAGGCCAATGCATGATAGAGATTGGCAGACTCCCCAACAGCAGAGCCGCGCAAGCCTTTGTCGATTACCTCAAAGGTGAACAGATAGACTGCCAAATTCAGCCATTGCCGCAGGGAGTCGCTATTCTGGTTATCCGCGATCAGGATGCCGAGCAAGCCCGTAAAGAATTTACCCACTTTATAGCTCATCCTTACGATAACAAATACTTACAAGCCTCGTGGGAGCATGGTGATACCAATACTAAGCTCGACTATGGCGCTCCTTCTTTACAGCTATTTACCCAATTTATCACAGGCGCAGGCCCAGTTACTCTTATCATCTTCGGCCTCTGTGTACTGATTTATGCTGCGATGAATTTAGGCTTCGCCAGCCCCGTTTACCAAGCACTCTCCTATTTTGGCGCAGTGTCTGACACCAGTTTTAGTGAATTCTGGCGCGTGTTTACCCCAAGCCTGATGCACTTTTCCGCCATGCATATCATCTTCAATTTGCTCTGGTGGTGGTATTTGGGTGGAAAAATCGAGACTCGCATAGGCACAGCCCCGCTGTTAATCCTGCTACTGGTCGCGGGTACTTTGCCCAATATCGTCCAATATTATGTCAGCGGCCCCAACTTTGGCGGGCTGTCAGGCGTAGTGTATGCGGTCGCCGGTTACACTTGGGTCATGGGGCGACGTAAACCAGAGGCGGGTATAGGTTTACCGCCATCCTATATGGGATTTATGCTGATTTGGCTGGTGTTAGGCTTTACGGATTTCTTAGGTGTGTCAGTAGCGAATGGCGCCCATATTGGCGGATTACTGATTGGTCTCGCCCAAGGCTGGTTCGATAGTCGCAGTAAAACCACTCGCTAATCTCACCGCGATAGCTTACATGCTCGATTAAATAATCAGGGTAAGCCTTAAGGCTTACCCTGCTGTGTTTAGGCGTAATTACTTGGCTAGTTCTAGCACTTTGGCGACCAGCTTCTCGATGCCAGAGTGTGCCTCAGCAATATTCCCCGCCAACATATAAGCGGGCGTACTTACAATCTTATTATCCTCATCCACCACGATATCATGCACAGTCGCCGCCTGATGATTGCCGCCCATCAGATTAAAGGCTGCCACCGTATCCACATCATTACCGATAGTGCCCTTAGCGCCGTGCCCATATAAACGCGGGATCATCATAGGTGCGATGCAAATAAAGCCGACAGGCTTTTTCGCAAGAATAAATTCATTAATAAAATCAGTAACGAGTGGATTCACTTCACACTCACTGCCATTAGTGGCGAAATTACACAGATTTTTCGCCGCCCCAAAACCACCAGGGATAACTAGCGCATCAAAGTCGCTGATATCGAGTTCGGTCGTTGCCTTTACTTCGCCGCGGGCGATACGCGCCGATTCAACCAGCACATTTCGTGTCGCCGACTTGTCTACTTCGCCGGTGAAGTGATTAACAACATGCATCTGATTGATATCAGGAGCAAAACACTGATATTGAGCCCCAGCTTTCGATAGAGATAATAACGTTAAAACCGATTCATGGATCTCTGTTCCATCGAAAACACCGCACCCACTGAGTAATACTGCGATTTTTTTCATTATAAATATCCTTCTTATGTCATTTGGTTTTAACAAACTGTAAACAAAATGGTTGATCTGCTTAAAAATCGTGCTAACTTAGTTCGTCGAATCTAAGGGTCGGTGAAAATTAAGCCAGCCTCTAGGTATTTTACGGAGTCAATAAAAAATCCACAAATCAGGAAGATTTTTCAAGAAACAGTATTGAACTCACACAAATATTATAAAAACATAAAAATCAACAACTTAAAAATATCGCACCAAGCCGTAATTATCGCCATTATTCACAGTTGACTTTTTCACTCACAGAGTTATCCACAGGCTGAGGGTCAATTTGCCATGGCTGAAATACCACTTCTGTGGCATGCTTAGCGCCATCTAAGTCATCGATAAACGAAAATTACTTATGCCGACCATAGCCAATAACCCACTTGTCCTTGTGGATGGATCTTCTTATTTATATCGCGCCTATTATGCGCCTCCTCACCTGACAAACTCAAAGGGCGAAGCTACTGGTGCAGTTTATGGCGTAGTGAATATGCTTCGCAGCTTATTAAGCCGTTATCAACCTAGTCATATCGCTGTGGTGTTCGACGCTAAAGGCAAAACTTTCCGCAATGACTTATATGAAGAATACAAGGCGCATCGACCACCGATGCCGGATGACCTGCGCTCACAAATTGAACCCCTGCACCGTATTATCCGTGCCTTAGGCTTGCCCTTAATTTCTATCCCAGGTGTTGAGGCAGATGATGTTATCGGCACTATCGCTCGCCAAGCGAGCCGCGAAAACCGCGCCGTACTCATCAGTACAGGCGATAAAGATATGGCGCAGCTGGTTGATGACAATATCACGCTGATCAACACCATGACAGATACCATTATGGGCCCTGAAGAAGTTGCGGCTAAATATGGTGTAGGTCCAGACAGAATTATCGATTTCTTAGCGCTGATGGGCGATAAGGCGGATAACATTCCCGGTTTACCTGGTGTTGGCGAAAAAACCGCATTAGCTATGCTCACGGGGGCGGGTAGTGTAGCCAATTTGCTTGCAGAGCCCGAAAAAGTCACCGAATTAGGCTTTAGGGGCGCAAAAACCATGGCGGCGAAGATCATCGACAATGCCGACATGCTAAAGCTGTCCTATGAGCTTGCCACCATTAAAACCGATGTTGAACTCGAACAAGATTGGCATGAGCTCACCGCCAAACCTGCTGACAGGGACGAACTGATCAAATGCTACGGCGAGATGGAGTTTAAACGCTGGCTTGCCGAAGTCTTAGATAATAAGGCGCCAGCGACGGTCGCAGCAAAAGCCGAAACAACAGAGACCCAAGAAGAGTCAGCGCCCAGCGTCACGATTGAAACCCAATACGATACGATTCTGACCGAAGCTCAGCTTGATGAGTGGATTGCCAAACTCAAACAAGCGCCATTAATGGCCGTGGATACCGAGACCACCAGCCTCGACTATATGGTTGCGGAACTTGTTGGCATGTCTTTCGCGGTGGAAGCAGGAAAAGCCGCTTATCTGCCTTTAGCCCACGACTATGTTGGCGCACCTCAACAATTAGATAAGCAGACTGCACTCGAAAAACTGCGCCCCTTACTCGAAGATGCCAAGATCAAAAAAGTCGGTCAAAACCTGAAATATGACATCAGCGTATTAGCCAATGCAGGCATAAAACTCCAAGGCGTGGTATTCGACACTATGCTCGAATCCTATGTGTTTAACTCGATCGCCTCACGCCATGATATGGATGGGTTGGCGCTTAAATACCTAGGCCATAAAAATATCGCCTTTGAAGATATCGCCGGTAAAGGTGCTAAACAGCTAACCTTTAACCAAATTCCGTTGGAAACAGCTGCTCCCTATGCGGCGGAAGATGCCGATATTACGCTACGCCTACATCAACACCTGTGGCCAGGACTCGAAAAAGAAGCTGAATTAGCCTCAGTTTTTACCGATATTGAACTGCCGCTGATCCAAATTCTGTCCGATATTGAACGCCAAGGTGTGTTTATCGATAGTATGTTGCTTGGTCAACAGAGTGATGAACTTGCCCGTAAAATCGATGAGTTAGAAACTAAAGCTTATGATATTGCTGGTGAAAAATTCAATTTAAGTTCACCAAAGCAACTGCAAGTGCTGTTTTTTGAAAAGCTGGGTTATCCGGTTATCAAAAAGACGCCTAAGGGTGCACCATCCACCGCCGAAGAAGTGCTGGTCGAATTGGCATTAGATTTTCCTCTGCCTAAGGTGATCCTTGAGCATCGCAGCCTGACCAAGTTAAAGAGTACTTATACCGATAAGTTACCTTTAATGGTGAACGCTAAAACGGGCCGAGTACACACAAGCTACCATCAGGCCAACGCCGCAACGGGGCGTTTATCCTCGAGCGAACCAAACCTACAGAATATTCCTATCCGCACCGAGGAAGGTCGTCGTATTCGCCAAGCCTTTATTGCTCCGCAGGGACGTAAGATTTTAGCCGCCGACTATTCGCAGATTGAATTGCGGATCATGGCGCATTTATCCCAAGACGCAGGCTTGCTCAAAGCCTTCGCCGAAGGCAAAGACATTCACAGAGCCACCGCCGCCGAAGTATTTGGCACCGACTTTGACAGCGTAACCTCGGAGCAGCGTCGCCGCGCCAAAGCCGTTAACTTTGGCCTGATCTATGGTATGTCCGCCTTTGGATTGGCGCGTCAGCTCGACATCCCCCGCAACGAGGCACAAACCTATATAGATACTTACTTCGCCCGCTATCCTGGCGTATTAAGGTATATGGAAGAAACACGAGCCAGTGCAGCAGAGCTAGGCTATGTCTCTACGCTATTTGGTCGCCGTTTGTATTTACCCGAAATTCGCGACCGTAATGCAATGCGCCGCCAAGCAGCAGAAAGAGCCGCGATTAACGCCCCAATGCAAGGCACCGCCGCGGATATCATTAAAAAAGCCATGATCAGCATTGCCGATTGGATAAAAACTGATACCCAAGGTGAAATCGCCATGATCATGCAAGTGCACGACGAATTAGTGTTCGAAGTCGATGCCGATAAAGCTGAAAAACTCAAGCTCAAGGTGTGTGAACTCATGGCGAAAGCGGCCAATCTGGATGTAGAACTCCTAGCCGAAGCCGGCATTGGTGATAACTGGGATCAAGCCCACTAGCATTCAAAATTAAGCCTTTAGCTTCTAACATTGAGTTTTACCCAAACAAGGCTCATCCATTATCGGATGGGCCTTTATATTTGGTGCAACTTTTATATACCGCTAAAATCGACGCCACAGAGGACAACATGGCGAGAAGTTACTTACGTAGGCGAAAACCTTAAGGGCTAAGTCGCCTTAAGAGCGGGAAACAGCATTTGACTATACAATGCTCTCAGTCACTACATGTAATCTCCCCTCAATTCTCGCTGCTTTAACGCCGGCATAAGCACAACCTGCTATCCGCGAGACACTCCACACAAGCCTAAACAATCGTTCGCTGATGGATACAACCAACAACAATCCCCAAAATAGAGTAAAAACATTAAACCTGAAGAATTGATCAATTCTGTACTAAAAATACAGTCTATTTAGCTAAAACAGTGGTTTAGATACTCTTTGTGAAAAGTTTAGATCAAACATCGCTGATTTTTTCACCTAAAACTTGAGATCTACCGCACACAATTATCACTTTTTCAAAAAAACTGTTTTCCATTTAAAGATAAATAGCGTATTATTCTCTGCGTAGGGTACAGAGGTTAAGATGTTCTATCTTTCAGACCTTTATTTCACTTATAGTGACGAGCCAAATTCTGGCGCCCCAGCAACTTGTTTGCTGGGGCTTTTTTTTTGCTTTTTTCAGCCAATGACCCATCACCCCAAATAGTGTTTAGTGTTCTCAAACGCATTTTGAATGCCAGTCATAAATTAAGCCATTAACTAAAGGCGAGTAAATTTTAGAGTATTTACTTTAATAAAAGATAAATTCGATGTATGCTGTCGTCATTGAGAACCATTGAAGGTAATTTGATGGTGCTTGAGTCTTGTTGAATTTAGCTTCTCCCCAAAAGAGCTAAAACTTTGGCCGGTGACTATTGTTATCGGCTATTTTTTTGCCTGAAACTTGAGGGTTGAGAATTGAAAACCAATTGTTTTATAAGGGGATATAGCGGGATATCGCAGAAGAAGATGGCCGAATGCACTTGTGGCATCCGACCATAAAGCAAAAGACTTACTCGGCGCCGTCTTGGTTTTCTAACTCATCGGCCAACCATTGCGGATGACACCATTCATTTAAGATACTGAGCACTTTAGGTTTGCCCGTGCCCTTGAGCGCAGAAAAAGGCTCAACCTGTACCCAATCACCAAATTCAACCAGCGCTTTACGCACTTCGTTTACGGTTTTCATCTTAGCACTTTGCGCCAATTTATCGGACTTAGTCAGTAATGCGAGTACCGGAATTTCACTCGCAACCGCCCATTCAATCATCTGCATATCTAGATCTTTTAGGGGATGACGGATATCCATTAAAACCACAACCCCACTTAAACAAGCACGCTTCTGTAAATACTCGCCTAGAGATTGTTGCCATTTAATCTTCATGGCTAATGGCACTTGGGCAAAACCATAACCCGGTAAATCGACTAATCTACGCTGTGCATCAAGCTCAAATACGTTAATCAGTTGAGTGCGTCCAGGCGTTTTACTGGTGCGAGCCAAGTTTTTTTGCTCAGTTAATGCATTGAGCGCACTCGATTTTCCAGCATTTGAGCGACCAGCGAAAGCAATCTCAACACCGACATCGCCAGGCAGATATTGATCCAAATGTGCAATGTCTGGTGCACTGATTAAAAACTTCGCCCTGCGAAAATCTATATGAGATTCAGTCACTATTTACTCCAATATATTTACTGCGCAATACCATAATTTATGAAGAATTGCTTACTTTTCCACGTTTTCGTGTAAAATATTACCCCGATCACATTAAACATATTTTACCACGCTTGCGGGTCACCCTAGTAAGCTCAGGATAATAATCTTAACCAGAAGTTGGAACGCCATGAAAAAGTTAGCTCTTGCGCTGTCTGTTGTAGTTGCCGCCATATCTTCACCTGCGATTGCTGAAGGTAATGCTGAAGCGGGAAAAACTAAAATTATCGTCTGTTCTGCCTGTCACGGTATGGACGGTAACAGCATGATCGATATGTACCCTAAGCTTGCGGGCCAACACGCCACATACCTCCAAAAGCAACTACATGATTTCCGTAGTGCGGCACAATCTGGCGGTAAAGATGGTCGTATGGATCCTATCATGAGTGGTATGGCAATGCCTCTTAGTGATCAAGATATTCTCGACATTACTGCATATTTCTCTACTCAAGCAATCCAAGTTGCTGAGGTGAAAGATGTTCCTGAGCTAGGTGCAAAACTTTACAAAGGTGGCGATGTGTCACGCGGCATCACTGCTTGTATGGCATGCCACGGCCCAGATGGTAAAGGTGCTGAATCAGCTGGTTTCCCAGCATTAGCCGGTCAACACGCTAACTATATCAAGATCCAACTGACTAAGTTCCGTGATGCAGGTCGTCACAACGACCTAAACGGTATGATGCAAGATGTCGCTAAGAAGTTAAATGACAGTGATATCGATGCACTATCTAAATATCTTGCTAGCCTGAAATAAGGTTTAGCGATGTAAAGAAGGGTGTGTTGTCACCCTTTTTTTACACCGCCTAGTTTACGTTAACGTAAACTGATAAAGATTCATGCTTGACATGGATCACAGATTTGGGTTTAATAAGCCCCGTACCGAGATAAACCCATCTGTTTGTACAAATAAATTAATAATAACTTACAGATTTCGGTATAATTAACATTCAAGATATAAGAATAAAGACTCTCAATAACAACAATATAACTAAGACCACTCTCTAATAATAACAAGAGCAGTGATTTCGCTTTGAAATCCAGGTCAGTACATTTTTGTAAGGGACGGCCGATAACGCCAATTTGCGAAAGCAAAACGCCTTACATTCAGGGTAACTTGCCCCATCAGGACACAGTTTTACATGATGTAAACTGTAGCAAAGGAAGCTAATCGCTTTGGATGCACTGGCTGGAAGCTTGTTATCACTGGAAGGTACTTCAAGTAACAAGGATGGTTGATTTAACGTCATTGATGACGCTGCTATAAAAGATGTGTCTTGAGACCATCTACGGAAACTGTGGTCAGGATGGCGACAGGAAAGAATTAAGAGTCTGGAAGACCGCTAACAAAAACACGCAGGGAAAGCAGTAAAAAAAAGAAGGATACCGACCGGGAAAGTCGCATAGCAAGTACGGATACTTGGAATCAGAATAGGGTGCTAAAATGCACTGTTTGTAAGGCGGCAGTTTAACTGCCGCCTTTTTTCTTTGTGATTTTCAGTCAAAACGCACTTTGTCTAGAAAGTGCACTCTGCAAATATAATTGTTACAATCAAAGCCTTAATCTTTTATCAGTTGACTCAATGCGCAGATGTCCCCTTTGTCATAGCACACAAACACTGTTGCTCCTACAGGACAAAAAACGGTGTTTTTATATTTGCCAGACATGCGGACTCACTTTTGCTGATGCAAATAGCCATCTTCCTCCTGCGGCAGAAAAACAGCGCTATGGCCGTTCGCGGATTGCCTCCAAACAGCGCCAACTCTCGCAATTCATTTTACCGCTACTGACACAAATACAACTGCAGCAAAAAGGTAGCCTTACGGGCTTAAATTTTGGACGCGTGTTAGATCAAACCAGTCTGGCGACCATTGAATCGGCGGGGCACACCTTCAAGCAATATGACCCTTTCTTTGCTCCTGACCATGAACCTCTAAAGCAAGAGTATGATTTTATTTGCTGCTACCGAGTATTTGAGCATTTTCAGTATCCCTTCAAAGAATGGAGATTACTGACCCGCTTGCTTAAACCAGGAGGCTGGTTAGCAATTAGTACTCCTTTATTAATTGATTTAGAAGGTTTTGCTAAGTGGCATTATAAAAACAATCTCACTCACGTGAGTTTTTACCAAAGACTAACTTTTGAATACCTAGCGAGTAATAGTGATTTTGAACTATTATTTGCCGCGAAAGACCTCGTTTTGATGCAAAAAACATCATAATCTGGTATAACAGCCGACCGAATTTAGCACTTAGTCGATCCAGTATCGGCTAGGCCATACGATGTAAATAATTGAGAAAATCATGTCTCGTAGCAAGAAAACACGCAAGGGCGGCGAGAATAGCCCCAAACAACAGCCAAGAGTGAAAAAGCAGGACCGTGCTGAAGTAACAGGCAAGCGCGCAGAAAAGGGTAACAAGTCTGGCAGTCGTCATAATGAAGCGCTGATCCAGGCTCAAGCACCACAGAAAAAGGCTGCACAGAGCAAAGATCCTCGCCATGGCAGTAAAAAACCTGTGGCTTTGACGTTGCCAACCGCGACAGAAAAGCCAGCCACGCCAAAGGTTAAGCAGCCAAAGTTAACTGACGAGCAAAAATTACTGAAGCTGGAAGAAGATCCAAGACTAAATCAGTTGCTCGATATGCTAGAAGAAGGTCGCAACTTAAATGATGCCGATCAAAAATGGTTAGATCAGCAACTGAATAAGATTGAAGCCCTGATGATTAAACTGGGTATTAGTGATGAGCTAGAAGATGAAGTGCCAGCGAAATCTAAAGCTGATTCAGATGACGACCTGTTCGATCGCTTTGAATCCGGTGCCGAACTGCTAAAAGATTATCAAGATAAGTTTTAAATCTTAGAATATGCATAAAAACAAAACGATTATGTTTTGTTTTTATGCTTTCTGAACAAGGAGTTCTCGTGTCTACCACTCTTATCGTTCTTGGTTTTATCATTATTGTTGCCCTCAGTAGCTACGCCACGTTTTTACTCCTCAAACTCAAGCAACAAAAACACCGTCAACAAGCGCTTTTTGCCGAGCGCGAAGTGGCTGCTAATGCCAAACGAGCACAAGTACTCGAAGATATCCGCTATATTGCGACAGCCATGATTGAAGACCGCTGTGAAATCTCCGAAGGCGTGGTCAGGATTGGGCGTTTGTTTGAGATTTTATCCCTCAGCGAGCGAGTCGCACCAGAGTTTCCTGCACTCTTCCAACATTTTGAGTTAATTAAAAATCATCCGATTATGGAAGCCCGCCAAGCTCTGCCAAAGCAAGATCGAATGAAACTCGATTTTACACGAATGAAATCTGAAGCTGAGCTTGCCGAAGGTATTAGCGAAGATGCTAAAAAGTTGTCGACTTATCAGCTAAAAGCACCGCACTAAAAACGCTTACTCCGCCTCGAAGCCAAATTTGGATCGGTTTCGAGGCGATCAATTTAAATCCGTTCATCACATAGAGTGCGACTTCCCGTGAGCCTGTGCACAAAACCTCCAAAAAACGACAGACACACGCTCTTTTTTCATAGATATTGCGTAACTTCTAAAATGGCAGACATCATTTTTACAACCTAGATCAAGGTTATTTACCTAAGAACCTTGCATACTTCGTTTGTTGCTAATTTACCCTCGGAGGACACGCCTTGAAGCAGCCCACTCAGATAAGCTGGGATCAGTCGATGATCGAAAAATATAACTACAGCGGTCCCCGTTATACTTCTTATCCAACGGCGCTAGAGTTCGATGATTCATTCACTGAACAAAACCTGTTAACGGCGATTGAAAACAGTAAGAGTGACAAACTGTCGCTGTATATTCACATCCCCTTCTGCGCCAAACTTTGCTACTACTGTGGCTGTAATAAAGTCATCACTCGCCACGCCCACAAGGCTGATCAATACATTGAGTATTTAAGCCTCGAAATTATTAAGCGTGCTCCACTGTTTAAGCACTACACAGTCACCCAAATGCACTGGGGCGGCGGCACGCCAACCTTCTTAAATCCAGAGCAAATTTTGAAGTTAACCGACTTAATCAAGGCTAACTTTAACTTTGCCGCTGAAGGTGAGTTCTCGATCGAAGTTGACCCGCGTGAGATTGAGCTTTCAATGCTCGATACCTTAAAAGAAGCAGGCTTTAACCGCATTTCTATCGGGGTGCAGGACTTCAATAAAGAAGTACAAGTCGCAGTTAACCGCGAGCAGGACGAGCAATTTATTTTCGATTTAATGGCCAAAGCCAAGGCCATGGGATTCGTCTCAACCAATATCGACTTAATTTACGGTCTGCCACACCAGACACCCGAAACATTCGCCGCTACCATGCAGCGCGTGTTAGACCTGTCACCCGATCGTCTATCCGTGTTCAACTATGCCCATTTACCCGCGCGTTTTGCCGCGCAGCGTAAAATCAAAGATGAACATTTACCATCGCCGAAACAGAAACTCGAGATGTTGCATCAAACAATCGAGACCTTAACCGGCGCGGGTTATCAGTACATCGGCATGGACCACTTCGCTAAGCCTGACGATGAGCTGGCTAAGTTACAACGCGAAGGCAAACTGCACCGCAACTTCCAGGGTTATACCACCCAAGAAGAATGCGACCTGCTTGGTCTTGGTGTGTCTTCAATCAGCCAAATCGGCGATTGTTATGCGCAAAACCAGAAGGACATTCGCCCTTACTACGAAGCCATCGATAAAGATGGCCATGCACTGTGGAAAGGTTGTAGCCTGAACCGTGACGACGAAATCCGCCGCGTAGTGATCAAACAATTGATCTGCCACTTCGATTTAGATATGGCAAAAATGGATGACAAACTGGGTATTAAGTTTGAGGAATACTTCGCCGAAGACTTAAAACTACTGCAAACCTTTATCGACGATAAATTAGTTGAAATCGCCGACAGAAAGATCACCATCAGCCCAACGGGCCGCCTGTTGATCCGCAATATCTGTATGTGCTTCGACCTTTACTACCGTCAAAAAGCGCGTCAACAACAGTTCTCCCGTGTGATCTAACACTGACACATCTCCAATAAAAAATCCGACTCAAGTGTCGGATTTTTTATTGGGAAATAGAGCTACTTACTTAAGCTTTAGCCGCATACAGCGCCTTACGCTCACTCTCGGATAAAAACGCCATTTCCACCCCATTACGTTGCACCTGAGTCAGCTCAATATCGCTAAGTCCCAGTTCAGACTTAGCAATGCGATACTCATGCTTGATATCAATCGCACTCACACCCGGATCATCGGTGTTCAGGCTTATCAACACACCAGCATCCATAAAGGTTCTGAAGGGATGTCCAGCATAGGAAGACACTGTCGAGGTGTGTAGGTTGCTGGTAGGGCAAGATTCGATACCGATACGGTGTTTAGCGAGATATTCCATCAGCTTAGGATCGTGAATCGCATTCACCCCATGGCCGATACGTGTCGCACCCAACTCCTGAATCGCTTGCCACATACTTTGCGAACCCGCCGCTTCGCCCGCATGGGCGGTAATCGCTAAGCCCGCGTCTCGCACTCGCTTAAAGTGCTCATTAAACAACTCGCCAGGAAAACCTAACTCATCGCCAGCTAAATCCATCGCGACTAAGTGTTGTTTATGGGCGAGTAAGCCTTCAAGCTCCTGAGTACAAGCGGCTTGGCCAAAGGAGCGCGACATAATCCCGATAAGATTGATTTTAACTTGGTAATCTTTCAGGCCCGCTTTCACTCCATCGATAACCGCTTCAACCACACCTTCAATCGGTAGTTTATGGTTCATCGCCATGTAATATGGGCTAAAACGCAGCTCCGCATAATCAAGGCCAGATAACGCCGCATCGGCCACGTTTTCATAGGCGACACGTTTTACCGCATCTAAATCAGCGAGAACTGCCACCATCCAGTCAAGCTTCTTCAAGAAGGCGACTAAGCTGGTTTCTTTCCCCTGAATTTGTACAAATGGCGCGAGAGTCTCTAAAGAATCGGCAGGCAAAGCAATGCCATGTTGGTGTCCGAGTTCCCAAATGGTGTTCACTCGCACGTTACCATCTAAGTGACGATGCAAATCCACCAATGGAATGGATGTATTGATCATAATTAACCCCTATGTGAACTACCCAGCCAATGCTTTTGTTATTTGGTCTAGGGCGGACACTAAGTTTAACACGCATTCTTTGGTGGCACTTAGCTAAGGGCAGGATTTAAATTCACATTCAGTCACAATTCTGCTTAATATGCGTACAAGAATCTGGGGTAAACCTCAGGCATAATGACTTCAATAACAACGAAAATATCCGAGATAAATCATGCATAAACTCTTTACCCCAAGCTTACTGATTTGCGCCCTAACTGCCTGTAGCACAGCTCAAACTCCTATCGAACATACACCGACAACCATCACTACAGCGCAGGCGCCAGCCAAAACTATGGCACCAGCACTGCAAGCGATTGTGGATCAAAGTTGGCAACTCCAACTCAGTGCCAGCCCAGAAATGGCCTATGGAATGGGAGACAAAAGTGCTGCGGGTAAACTACAAGATCTGTCACCAGAAGCCTTAGCCAAGCTCAATCAAGGACAAATTGCCATTCTGGCCCAATTGAAAGCACTGAATCGCAGCAAGCTGAGTAAAGAAGATAAAATCAACGCCCAAATCCTCGAGGATCAGATCCAAAATGAGGTTGATCTCTATAAATACAAGGATTACTACCTGCCAATCACCGCAGAGAGCGGCTTCCACGCCTATATATCTTCCATTGCACAAGGGCGATTCAACACCCTAGAGGATTACCAAAACTACCTAGGTAAGCTTAAGGCGCTACCGACCTATTTTGCCCAGCAAACCCATTGGTTAAAACAAGGCTTAAAGGAAGGTATTACACCGCCTAAGGCGACGCTCAAGGGATTTGAAAACAGCATTAGTGCTTACATCTTACCGGTAGAGAAAAGCAGTTATTTCAAGCCATTTACTCAATATCCAAGCCACTTTACCGAGGCGCAAAAAGCACAGCTCACCCAAGAAGGCAAAATCTTAGTCGAACAAAATGTAATCCCGACCTATCAGGCTTTTTATGATTTTATGACTCAGGAGTATATGCCCAACACTCGGGAAAATATTGCCGCCAACAGCTTACCCGATGGTGATGCCTTCTACGAGAACCGCGTTCGCTACTACACGACCTTAAATATGACCTCGGTCGAAGTGCACGAGCTCGGTTTAAAAGAAGTAAAGCGTATCCGCCAGGAAATGGAGCAAGTCATTAAGTCTGTTGGCTTTAAAGGCAGCTTTGCCGACTTTTTACATTTCTTAAGAACCGATCCCCAGTTTTATACCACCAGTGCGGATCAGCTCCTGAAAGAGGCGGCCTTTATTGCCAAAAAAGCCGATGCCATGTTGCCCAAATATTTTGGTAAATTGCCGCGAAAACCCTACGGTATCGCGCCAGTGCCGGCCGAAATTGCCCCTAAATACACATCCGGCCGTTATTCAGGCTCTAATCGTGATGACGAGCCGGGTTACTACTGGGTTAATACCTACGCCTTAGATAAGCGCCCGCTCTATGAACTCGAAGCGCTAACGCTACACGAAGCTGTGCCCGGACATCATCTGCAGATTTCACTTAACTCCGAACTGAGCTCGTTGCCTGATTTTCGTCGCTATAGCTACATTTCGGCCTTTGGTGAAGGTTGGGGATTGTATAGCGAGTACTTAGGCTTAGAAGCGGGATTCTATCAAGACCCTTACAGTAACTTTGGACGTCTCACTTACGAGATGTGGCGCGCCGCTCGCCTCGTTGTCGATACGGGGATGCACGCCCAAGGTTGGAGTCGAGAACAAGCCATCGAGTTTATGGCGAGCAACACGGCGTTATCGCTCCACAATGTGACCACTGAGATTGACCGCTACATTACCTGGCCAGGGCAAGCGCTCTCCTACAAGATTGGTGAGCTCACCATTAAACGCCTACGCGCGAAAGCCGAGCAAGCCTTAGGCGACAAATTTGATATTCGCGCCTTCCACGACGCGGTATTAGAAAATGGTTCTGTACCTATGTCGGTGCTGGAGCAACAGATAAACGACTTTATCGAAGCGCAAAAAGCCGCGATTTAAGCTCATCCCAAGGGAGCGGGTATTTTCCTGCTCCCTTTCCTGCCCGCCCCAGTTCTCTGATACACTCTAGCAAACCTTTTTGCCCGAGATGTGTGACAGAGTATGAGCCAAACGCCCCTAAACTTTCCAAGGGAAGAGTTTTCCAAGGTAGCTTTTTCAACGGAACACGATTTAAATACTTCTGAACAGCAAGCCTTTTGGCAAACCGTTGCCCAAGACACACTCAAAACCCCCGATGGATTAACCTTGGCCTATATGATGGTCAAGCATCCCAAGGCCCATGCCAGCATAGTTATCAGCAGTGGCCGAGTTGAGTCCTACTTAAAGTATCAAGAATTGGTATTTGACTTGTATCAGCAAGGCTATTCGGTGTTTGCCATTGATCACCGCGGCCAGGGATTATCGAGCCGCATGACGGCAAATCCCCATCAAGGCCATGTGCGGCGGTTCAACGACTATATCGACGACTTTGCCCTGTTTATGCAAAGCGTTGTACTAAAACATGCCACTTCGCCGCTGTTCTTACTCGGGCATTCCATGGGCGGCGCCATCGGCACCTTGTATCTCAAACAACATCCAGATGTGTTTACCGCGGCGGTATTCTCAGCCCCCATGTATGGTATTAAGTTACCTATGCCTAAAGGGTTTGTCCGTTGGTTAGCCAGTAAGCTCGATACTAGCCTCAACGGTGGAGAGCCTAACTATGTTCTCAGCGGGCAAAACTATAAGGCGGCTCCCTTTAAAGGCAATGATCTCACCCATTGCCAGAGCCGTTATCAAGCTTACCGAGAATTGTACGATGCAGCGCCAAAGCTGCAATTAGGCTCACCGACTAACCGCTGGTTGACTGAATCCTTAGATGCGGCCGATGCCTGTGTCTTGGCCACGGCACATATCCGCACACCCATTCTGATCCTACAAGCTGGCGAGGATAAAATTGTCGACAATGCCGCACAAAATCTTGCGGTGAGTTCTAATTGCCAACTAAAAGTGATTGCAGGTGCTGCCCATGAAATTTTTATGGAGAAAGATAGCTATCGCAATCAAGCACTAAATTACGTACTCGACTTTTTTAAACGCTACGCAACAAGGGACGTGGACAAGCAAGCTGTATAAAATCATTAAAACTCAAGGCTCGAGCGATATTGTAGCCTTGAAAGTGCGTACATCCTAAGGCTGTAAATAGCTGCTGTTGCTGTACAGATTCGACACCTTTCGCCACTATCGGCAGTTTAAAAGATTGTATCGATTGGATAAGCGCTTGGCTCCAACTGGCATCAAACAGCAAGCTTGCAGCACAATGCAAATCTAACTTAACCTCTGTAAGCGGGTAGTGGTGTAGGCAACTTAAGGCGCACTGGCCAGCACCAAAGTCATCTAATGTAATCGCAATACCAGCCTCTGTTAACTGTCGGATACGTGGCTCAACAAAAGCGTTAGCAGTAAGCAATATACCCTCAGCAAGTTCAACCCCCAGTTGCTTATCATCAAGCTCATAGGAACGAACTAAAGTAATAAATTGATCTACAAAATCAGCTTGGCAAAAAGATAAGGTACTTATATTCAACGTCATACGCGGCAGTATGATGCCTTGTTGCTTAAACTGTTTGACTAACTGACAAACTCGATCGGCAACATTTAAATCAAGCGCGGCGATTAATCCATTATGCTCAGCTAAGCGAATAAACTGCGCTACAGACACAATTTCACCATTGGTTAAATACCAGCGAGATAAAACCTCTGCAGAAACAATTTTGCCTTGCCTATCAACAACAGGCTGGAACATCAAAGAGAGTTGATTGTCAGTAATCGCATGTTGCAATGCACTGATTAATGACGATTCAGGATCAACAGCAGACGCTAAGTCTGGATGATAGAACGCGCATCCCTCATGCTCCAGCGACAGAGCACACTTCATTGCGAGTTGCGCACGCTGAACCACGAGTTCTGGAGTGAGAGTATCGACGGGATCTAATAAACAAATACCCACGTTGGCACTCAAACTAAAATGAGACTCTCCATAATGGAAAGGGCGAATCGTAATTTGTCTTAACTCGGTTGCCAAAGCTAATGCTCGACGCCCTGCAATCTCAGCATCAACGGCCAACTCCTTAATTAAAAGAGCAAAATGACCAAGTTCAATATGAGCAACGACAATGTTCTCTGTAAAATAACTCGAGAGCCTTGCACTTAACTGCGACAGTAAACGCTCAAGTTCGTGGGATGATAATACCTCGCTAACGCCTAAGGTATCGACATTAACGAATAACAATGCTCCCCATTGGCCAGAACTATTACGTTGAGTCAGGTAATGTGACAATTGCGCCATAAATACTTCAGGAAGCATCCGATGACCACCTGCCGATTGCTTCACTAACTCCGCAATCGCAGCATGGTTTCTCTCACTCTCTGATACATCGACATGAATGCCTATCATCCGAGTCGGTCTACCAAGATGGTCCCAGTCGACTAACATGCCACGGTCAAATACCCAGACATAATGCCCTTCGCGGTGCTGTAAGCGATGAACACTCTCAAACTCTTTTGTTTTTCCGCTCACATATTCCTGTAAGCAATGCAATACAGCCCGTCTATCCTCGGGATGCAAACGTGTTTCCCATGTCTGGAATACCCCTTCCAGTTCATCGGGTTGATAACCTATCATTTCTTTCCAGCGGTCGGAGAGAAACACTTCGCCAGTACGAAGATCCCAATCCCAAATACCATTGCGCGACCCTTCAACGGCAAATAACCAACGCTGTTCACTATCATTAAGCTGTTTAACCGCTCGCGCTAACCGATCATGAACCAATTGTAGGTTTGTTTGCAGGGATAAAATCTCGGACGCACTCCAAGGTACTTGAGTAGAAAATGCCGATGTGCCGACATGTTGTGCCGATTTGCATAACAGCTTCAGTGGACGTATTAGCAGATAATATAACACGCAGGTAAAGCCAATAAGCAGCAACGCCCCAAGCCCCCACACACGCATAAATCGCTGTTGTAACTCGCTTGATGCTCTCGTGACCAAAGGGGCTAGATCAGATTCAAGATAAAGCAGCTCTGTGGCCCCAGGATACTGGGCGTCAACTGGATAATAAGCTTGAATTGATAACCTTTCTGGATTGACCGAAATACTTGCCTGACCTGATTGCACTACGGCATGATGTCTAAGCACATCATATCCATCAATCACTTCTATCGCATTGCTATCGCGCCAAACAGTATGATTAGCAAAACGGATCCGACTGTTCGCATCCAGCAAGATATAAACCATCACATTCATATCTAAGGTTGCTAGAGACACTTCCTGCTCAATCCGCTCAATATCTTGCAATGCCTGTGCTGACTGAACGACAGCCTGCATACGCAAAAGCTGCTGTTTTATCTGACTCACTTGACGATCAGCTAACTCCTTACGCACCAGTTCACTCTCATAAAAATACTCAGCCGTCACTAACACTAAATAAAGTGTCAGCATACACACAGGAATTAATACGGCGAGTGAAAGTTTGCGAAGCATTGGTAGCTTATGATCTTAAATAAAGAAATAGACGCCCTGTATGCTAACGGTAAACCTACGACTAAGCAAAAAGACTTAACATAAATACAAGTATTTTGGAGAATACTGCCTAAAAATTAAGACAGTGATTGATTGTAATCATCTAATAACATTTAGATGTTTTGAATATGGGATTGCTATGTTACAACAAACAGGCAGTTTGAAATAAAAAAAACAAAAAAGCCAGCTTATTCAGCTGGCTTCATTGCTCTCTTATCGAGAATATTAGGCGCTTGGCGATGACCTACTCTCACATGGGGAGACCCCACACTACCATCGGCGCGATTGCGTTTCACTTCTGAGTTCGGGATGGGATCAGGTGGGACCACAATGCTATTGTCACCAAGCAAA
>NZ_JAKZGV010000053.1:0-29309 GCF_022557375.1 Shewanella sp. MM_2022_3 | reverse complement strand
TTGATAATATTCACAGTCTCGTTGTTTCTGCTATATAACTTAGAGCAGGATTATCAGTTAAATGATATTTTTTTAGAGATTAAACAATTTGCACCATCAAAAATTTTATTAGCGGTTTTATTGACGTTGGTCAGTTATCTACTATTAACATTATATGATTATCTTGCCATTAGAAAACTAAAATCGCCCTTAAGTTATCAACAGATAGCTCCTGTTTCATTTCTGGCATTTACCTTCTCTAATACGATAGGTTTTTCATTATTGACCGGTACTTCTATACGCTACAAATTTTATTCTGAATTAGGTTTGAGTGGCAATAATATTACCCAGGTTGTACTCGCTTGCTCAGTGACATTTTTCCTTGGACTTTTCTTTATCTGCGGACTTGCTCTGATTAGTTTTCCTGCAGAGCAACTTTCCGACTTACCGTTGCCAACTTGGTTTTTCTCTCTTAATCGAGTGATTGGTATCTTGATGTTGCTGGGTGTCATTAGCTATTTTGTATTTAGCCTGATCTGGAAAAGGTCTATTCATTTTCGTGGGTTCGAATTGGCACCACCGATTTTTTCCTTATCTCTAAAGCAGTTTCTAGTATCGAGTATTGATTGGATCGTTGTGGGGACATTATTTTACTCTCTACTACCTGAGGTGGATGGATTAAGTTATTTACAGGTCCTTAGCATCTTTTTTGTAGCTAATGCAATCGGGGTGCTTGCCCATGTGCCTGGAGGGATTGGCGTATTTGAAACGGTAGTTACTGTTACCTTATCGCAATATTTACCTGCCGAACAAATTTTAAGTTCAGTGATTATTTATCGATTAATGTATTACATAGTGCCATTTGTTTTAGCGCTGATGTATTTTGTGGCAACCTTAGTATTAACTAATAAGGATAAGTTTTCTAAGTTAAATGTTAATTTACAGATTGTCAGGCAATTATTGCCACCATTATTAAGCATTAGTGTTTTTGGCGTTGGCTTAGTGTTGTTGCTATCGGTTGTTAACCCTTCCATTATTCATAAATATCATTGGCTAGGTGAGATAGTGCCGCTACCAATTGTGGAACTATCAAGTTTGATATTGAGTGCGAGTGCTATTTTACTCTTGCTATTATCACACGGTCTATTTAAACGTTATCAAAAAGCGTTTGAGTTAACGCAAAAACTCTTATTGGTAGCCATGGTGTTTATTGTACTAAAGGGCGCTCAGTGGCAGATATCCCTCGCACTTGGTCTTATCTATTTATTAATGCTGCCCTGCGAGCAGGTTTTTTATCGCCAAGGTTCTATTGTGGGAATTAAATATTCTTTTGGTTGGGCCTTATCGCTGGCGGCGGCATTATTTTTGATGATGTGGGTGCTATTTTTTGCCTATCAGGATGTGGATTACGATCATTCACTTTGGTTTACTTTTTCTCAAGATAGCCATGTGTCCCGTGCATTGCGGGGTGGGGCGGTTGCCCTAGTGATCTTGTTGATTTTTGCATTTCGCTACGTGTTAGCGATGAGAAGACCGCAAACCCGTCTATTGGATGAGCATACTTTAAGCTGCGCTATGGATATCGTCGCTAACGCTCCAAGTAGCCACGGATTTCTTGCTTTAGTTCAAGATAAGTCATTGTTATTTAATGAAGATAACGATGCATTTTTAATGTATGCTCGCGCAGGACATTGCTGGGTTGTGATGGGCGATCCGATTGGAAATCCAGATAAATTTGATGATTTACTCTGGCAGTTTAGGGAGTTATGCGATGCTTACGATGGTTGGCCAGTATTTTATCAAGTCACGCAAAAGTATTTACCCCACTTTTTAGAACAAGGGTTGAGCCTATATAAACTCGGCGAGGAGGCCATAGTGCCCTTGGCGGAATTTGATTTACAGTCGAGTAAGTATCGTAGCTTGCGTCAAAGTCATGCGAAGGCTTTAAGGGAAGGGTTACGGTTTAAAATTATCGAGGCCAGTGAAGTGAAGGCCCTATTGCCAACGTTAGAGGTTATTTCTTCGAGCTGGCTTAAGGCGAAGCAAGGTCGAGAAAAGGGATTTTCAGTTGGGTATTTTTCTGCTGCTTACCTGTGCGCCACGCCGATGGCCTTAGTGTATTTAAACGACGAGCTTGTAGCTTTTTCCAATGTGTGGGCCAGTGCGGCCAAAATAGAGTTTTCGGTTGATTTGATGCGCTATGAGCCTAGTTTATCGGGCAGTAATATTATGGATTTTTTGTTTACAGAACTCTTGCTATGGGGCAAACAGCAAGGATATCAGCTGTTCAATCTTGGCATGGCGCCCATGTCTGGATTGACTGATAGAGCCTTGGTGCCATTTTGGACTAAGCTTGCCAAAACGGTTTATAAGAAGGGGAATAAATTTTACAACTTTCAGGGGCTTAGAAGGTATAAGGATAAGTTTAATCCAAGGTGGGAGGCTAAGTATTTGATTTGTTATGGTGGGCTCTCTTTACCTGTAGTGGTGGGCAGTCTGGTGACCTTAACGAGTCGTGGTACAACTGGCGTATTTAAAAAGTAGGTGCGAGATGACGAAATCCTTAATCAAGCTACTGAGCGTTTTACTTTTATGTTCCACTGCTAACGTCTTTGCTGATGAGTTTGCCGATAATTTGGGGCTGACCCTATTGCCTGTCGAATCATCAACTCAGGTAAAAGCTGCGTCATCCCATGCCAAACCACCGTTGGTGATTTTTTTGAGTGGTGATGGTGGCTGGGCAACACTTGATAAAGCCGTAGGGGGCATTTTGCAGCAGCAGGGCTGGCCTGTCGTCGGCTGGAGCTCGCTGAAATATTATTGGAAACAAAAAGATCCTAAAGAGGTCACCCAAGATACCTTAGCGATTATTGATAAGTACCAGGCGGAATTTGGCACGCAAAAAGTGATTTTGATTGGTTATTCCTTCGGGGCCGAAGTGATTCCCTTCGTGTTAAATGATATGCCCGCTCAATATCGGCAGAATGTCTTGGGTGCTGTGCTGCTTTCTCCTTCACAATCCTCGGATTTTGAAATCCATGTGAGTGAGATTGTCACCTCGGATAACCAATCGGCTCGTTACTTAACCTTACCCGAAGTCAACAAACAAACCACTGTGCCTATGCTTTGTCTCTATGGTAAAGAGGACGATGCGCCGCTGCATTTATGCCCAGAGGTCAAGCAGCCCAATGTCACTGTGATGGAATTAAGCGGTGGCCACAGTTTTGATGACGATTACGATAAAGTGGTCAAGTTGATAAAAGGTTGGCTGAAGTCAAGTTAGAGGGCTTTAGTGCATGGCATCGTATAAGCCTAATGCTTTGCAATTATAGATAAAAAGGGCGCAGATGCGCCCTTTGTTTTAGGTCGTGCTACAGCGAATAACTAGAGTTGGTAGCTAATGTGCTGATGGAAGCGCACCACGAGATCTTCACGCTCAGGATCTAGCCCAATCTCGGCGGCAAAGGTTTTCAATGCGGCTTCAACGTTATTCATAAAACGGCCATAGCCTGAGTCATCACAGTCCTTCGCACCCGCGACAATAGTAAAATGCGCGGCTTCGACTAAGTTATCAGCATCCCAGCGGCGAATTACTTGCTGCTCAGTTGCGTTCGGGTCAAAACCAATCATCTGCACTTCGGCCTTGCTGTCGAGTTTTTCAAACTTACTGTTACGCACTAAGGGAGTTAAGCCGTTGGCGATCATAGCCAAGCGCGTTAATTGCTTATTGGTAGCCGCCTTGATGAAATTATCCTCAAGGTGTTGATATAACGGGCTAAAGTCAGTTGCTGACTCTGGTAGTAAACCTTGTTTGAGTTTGCGACTCAGCGGCAGGCTGACGGTGACATAGGTGAGTGAGCTGACATTTTCCGGCAGGTCACATTTTCTGGCTTTGTATCTTGGTGCAATGGCTCTGAGTTTATAGCCGTAGGTTTCTTTATTACCTTTTGATTTGGCGAATAAATCATAGGATAAATGCTGGTGGTCGCGGATCTTTACCTTAAGATCTTTAATCGGCAGCTTAGGCATTAATTCGTTTAATAGCTCCCGTACACGGGTATGGAAATTAGCTGAGTTGCTGCGGATTTCATCGCCAGTCGCTAAGAAAACAATACGCAGTTTGCGGGCGCGGTAGTTGTCCGCAGTGAACAGATTTTGTGCCTCGTGATAGGCGGGATTGTAAAAAAACAGAATTTGTTCAGCGGTTTGGAAACAATACGCTTCGGTATGGTAACGCACGACTGGCAGTTTATCGTTAGTGATCACATGGACGTTACGGAGATCGTGTTGTTCTGCCAAGTTAAAAATAATGCGGCTTAAGGTTTGATAACAGCTATGGTAATCGGGGTATTGCGCCAGTAATTCATCCGTGACTTTAATTTCGGCGGTGATGTACTGATTGGTACGAGCTTCCTTGGGTATGTACACTTTTTGCTGATGGCTAAGGGACATATTGACTCCTTGTTGGGTTAACCATTTGCTAACACGAATTTTACTGTTTATCTCAGGCGTTAATGTTGCGTTGGAGCATGTTTTTATCGCTTAAATACAAGTTTACATCAGCAAGCTGTTTATTAGCTTAAAATTGCAGCGATTTTATTGAGTTAAGGCTTTTTCAATCCAAGGTTGCATCCAAGTGGCAATCTTCTCTTGGGCCTTTTCATTGGGATGAATACCGTCTCTTTGCATCAACTCTGGATGGGGAGCGACCTCCTGCATAAAGAAGGGGATAAGGTCAATATCCTCATCTTTTGCAATCTCTTGATACACTTGGGTGAACTTTTGGCTATAGCGAGGGCCATAGTTAGGCGGTACCATGATTTCGGTCAGTAGCACTTTAGCACCGCTATTTTGGGCTAGGGTAATGATTTGGGTTAGGTTATTTTTGAGTTGCGTCGGGGGGAATCCACGTAGACCATCGTTACCACCGAGTTCGACTACTACCAAATCGGGGGCAACGGAATCGAGCAGCGCAGGCAAACGACGCAAACCGCCCGCTGTCGTTTCACCGCTCACCGAACCGTTGGTAAATTCATGCTCGGGTAAGTTTTTTTGCAGCAGCGCCACCCAGCCTACTTGTTCCGACATGCCATAGCTGGCACCTAAGCTATCGCCGAGGATCAACACTTTCGCCGCCTGAACTGGCGTGGTTATAAATAGACTTAACAGGATGCAGGCGCTCACGGCCTTTGCCATAGGCTTGCATCTTAGCAATTGACGCAAGAACGATTTGTATAAGAAGGATCCTATGTCTAACGTCGTTTCAAAAAATAGTGCCATTAATGTGGTTAACCTCGAAAAATCGGTGACTACTCAGGAAGGTTCGCTCACTATCCTCAAGGGCATTAACTTAGATGTCAAGCAGGGCGAAAGTGTTGCGATATTAGGACCCTCCGGCTCGGGTAAATCGACGCTACTTGGCTTACTCGCCGCGCTCGACACCCCAACGGCGGGGGAGATTTGGCTCGATGGCCAGGCCCTATCACCGCTCAATGAAGAACAGAAAGCCGCGCTGCGTAAGCAAAAAGTGAGCTTTATTTTTCAATCTTTTATGTTAGTTGATACCTTAACCGCCCTTGAAAATGTGATGCTACCGGCCGAGCTTGCCGGAGTTAAAAATGCCAAGGAGAAGGCCGAGGCCATGCTGGGGCGCGTGGGGTTATCCCACCGTTTGACCCATTTACCTAAACAGTTATCCGGCGGTGAGCAGCAAAGGGTGGCCATTGCCCGCGCCTTTATTTGTGAACCTAAAGTGCTATTTGCCGACGAGCCAACCGGCAATTTGGACAGTGTTAACGGCCATAAAATTGCCGATATGTTGTTTGAGCTGAACCAAGAAAGCTACACCACGCTCATCCTAGTCACCCATGACTTACAACTGGCGAAGCGTTGCCAAAGGCAACTGGTTATGGACAACGGCCACTTGCAGGAAGAGTTGGATTCGGCCCAATCGCACAATGTGAATGACAACCTTGAATTAAGCGCCAAGGAGGCCTAACCCATGGAGCTTAATTTGGCATGGCGCCTGTTTAAGCGCGAGTTGCAACAGGGGCAGTTGTTATTGATTATCCTCGCCATTACCTTGGCGGTGCTGTCGGTTAGCGGTCTTGCGCGGGTCAGTGAGCGTTTGCAAGTTGCTATCAACGGACAAGCGACTCAGTTTATCGCCGCCGATCGTATTATCGACTCTCCCGTTCAAATTGACGCCAGCATTCTGGCCAAGGCCGAGGAGCTTGGCCTTAAGCATGTCACCAATATGCAATTTAATTCCATGGTGTATGCGGGGGATAAGTTTCAGTTAGTCACAGTGCGTGCGGTTGAGTCCGGTTATCCACTTAAGGGAGACATCGAACTTAAAGCGGTCAATGGCCAAGATGTAAAAGCCCAAGACTTGCCCCACGCCGATGAGGTGTGGTTCGAGAGTCGCTTAGGGGGACTCTTGGGATACCCGCAAACACTGGAATTAGGCAACAGTGAGTTTCGTTTAAGTCAAGAAATCAGCCGCTTACCCGATGCGGGTTTTAATCCGTTTGCTTCTTCCCCCGTGGTATTAATGCGGATAGAAGATGTCGCCAAGACTGGGGTTATCCAACCCGGCAGCCGAGTGACGTATCTGTATCAATTTGCCGGTGAAGAAAGCGCCTTAAGCGCCTTTGAAAATAGCGTTAAACCGCTGCTGAATAATTCCCAGCGCTGGGTCGATGTGCAGTCTGGCGATTCACCGATAGCGGGCGCGGTGAAGCGGGCGGAGCGTTTTTTACTGCTGGCAAGCTTGCTCGGTATTGCCCTTGCTTGCGCCGCGATAGGGATTGCCGCCCAACGTTACTGCCAACGTCATTATGATGTGGTGGCTATGCTTAAAACTTTTGGCGCCTCATCAACGCAAATTCGTCGACTATTCGGCATTCATTTACTGCTCGTGACGCTGTTTGGTATTGTGCTGGGGTTAATCGGCGGGGCACTGCTGGATTTAGGCATTAATCAACTGTTGCCCCCTGAAATCGCTGCCTATTCGCCGCCATTGACGCGGCCGCTACTGCTTGGGATCAGCACTGGGCTTATCAGCGCCTTTATGTTTTCGGCCTATCCTTTAATGCGTCTGCTGGCGATTCCGCCACTGCGAGTCTTACAAAGGCAACTCGAAGGCTTGCAGCTCGGCATGTGGCTGCATTTACTCTTAAGTTTAGGGGCGATGGCCCTGTTGGGATATCTGTATTCCCAAAGCTGGGCGCTGACACTGACGGTAGTCGCAGCAGTGCTGCTACTCGGCGTATTGCTCAGTATTTTAGGTTTTGTGATGATCCGCCTTGGCCACAGTGTCGGCATGAAAACCACCAATCCATTGCAACTGGCACTTGCGGGGTTACGCCGCCGTGCGCGGCAAAATGCGGTGCAACTTGTGGGCTTTAGTGCGGCTTTGGTATTGTTACTGACGATTTTGGCGCTTAGACAGGATTTACTCAACGAGTGGCAAAAACAGCTGCCCGAGAATGCACCTAACTATTTCTTGGTCAATATCGCCCCCGATGATGCTAAACCATTAAACGACTTTATGGCACAAAAGGGCATTGCAGCCACGGATATCTACCCCGTCATTCGTGGCCGGCTGACACAAATTAATGGTGAGACCTTGATCTCTAACGAGCAGGCCGAGGCCGGAGAGAAGGGGCGAGTAGGGATTTCCCGCGAGCTTAATCTCACTTGGCGCAATAGCTTGCCTGCCAACAACGAGTTGATTGAAGGGCATTTTAATCAAGTTGCTGATGAGGTGTCGGTGGAATCCGGTGTTGCCGAGCGTTTAGGGCTAAAACTGGGTGATACGCTGACCTATATGATTGATAACCAAGAGCTAAGGGTTAAGGTCGCCAGTATTCGTGCCGTGCACTGGGAAACATTACAGCCAAACTTCTTTATGATCTTCACCCAAGAAGCGTTGGCGCCCTTTGCCTATACCTCGATGGCAAGCTTCTACCTCGACGACAAAAATGCGGATTTGCAAGGGAGTGGCGCACCGAAGAACACCGTGATCCTCGAACTTATTCAGCAGTTCCCAACCGTGTCGATTATCGATGTTGGCGCCATGGTGGGGCAATTGCGGCAGATCATTGAGCAGGTGTCACTGTCGCTGACGTTAGTCTTGATCCTCGTCTTACTAGCGAGTTCCTTAGTGCTTATCGCCCAAACCGAGGCGGGAATGGCGACGCGCCAGCGTGAACTCGCGGTGCTGCGTACCTTTGGCGCCTCGGGCTGGTTACTGCGTAGTGCCACTGGGCTTGAATTTGCCTTACTGGGGGGCATAGCTGGGGTGCTTGCAGTGATAGTGGCGGAATTTGCGCTGTATCTGTTAAAGACCCAAGTGTTTGAGCTCAACGTGTATATGCACTGGCCCTGGTGGGGGATTGCCCCTGTCTGCGGCGCCTTATTGGTCGCGCTGCTGGGTGTATGGCGCTGCCGCCAATTACTCAATCAATCCTGCGCTGAATTATTAAAAGTGGGCACTTAAGATGAGGTCAGTTTGGAGCTGAGGCAAACGCTGTAACACCCCATTTGTAAAATGAAAAGCACTGGCATAAACCAGTGCTTTTTTATTGGCGGTGAAATCGTTTCTATCATTGGATGACAACGATGATGACTTTACCGTTCATTTCATTACAAAGCCTTGTAGGGTTACATTATAAAACTGAGGTAGCCCTGCAATACAATCAAATTGACGATATCGATAAAGAAGGCGCCGACAATCGGTACCACCATAAAGGCCTGAGGAGAAGGGCCAGTGCGCGATACCAGTGCGCCCATGTTCATCACTGCGGTTGGGGTGGCGCCCATACCAAAGCCACAGTGACCGCCAGTGATCACTGCTGCATCGTAATTGCTGCCCATCACTTTAAAGGTTACAAAATAGGCGAACAGCGCCAGCACGACGGTTTGCACCAACAGGATAATCAGTAGTGGGATCGCTAGATCTAAAATTTCCCACAACTTGAGATTCATCAATGCCATAGAGAGGAATAACGACAGTGCCACTGTGCCTATCACATCGATACTCTCAGTATGCGGTTTATAACCGCGGGTGACTTCGGTGATGTTGGCGATGATAACGCCAAGAAACAGGGCATAGACAAAGTCTGGCATCTTGAGCCAATTCAGCTGATATTCGCTGACAAACACAGTAAACCATTTTGCCCCCGCAACGCAGATCAGCAGTACAAACAGGGTTTCGATGATTGTCTTGGCGGTGACTTGGTCCTCTTCGAGCTGATCATAGGTCACCAGTTGTGGATGCGTGGCGTGGTGCTTACGGCCCATGCCGTAACTAGATATCAGATTGTGCTTGCCAATGAGACGCTGCGCGACAGGGCCGCCGATAATACCGCCCATGACCAAGCCAAAGGTGGCCGCCGCCATGGCAAGTTCTAAGGTGTTGATGCCGTAGTTTTCGGCAAAGGTTTGTGACCAAGCAACACCTGTTCCATGGCCGCCAGAGAGGGTAATCGAGCCTGCGATAAGGCCTAAGATAGGGTCTAAACCAAGGAGGCTCGCGAGACTCACGCCAACCGCATTTTGGATGATGATATACACCGAGGCCACGCCGAGAAAGATAAACACTTTCTTGCCGCCACTAAGCAGTAGCTTATAGTTAGCCGATAAACCTATGGTGCTGAAAAACATCAGCATTAAGGTATTTTGCATGGGTAAACTAAAGATGAGAGTGATGTCTTGGAAATGTAAAAAGGCAACGACTGCGGCGATGACCAGTCCACCTACGATAGGCTCTGGAATATTGTATTGTTTAAAAACACGCACATGGCGATTGATGGAATGGCCAATAAACAGCACGAAGATAGCAATTAAGAACGACTCGAGTTCGCCAATTGTGTAAGTGGTGTGCATGATAGTTCCTTACAAATGGTTTGTGTGGGAATACCGCTAGACTCAAGGTGAGTTAGGGTGACCCATCTCATTGTTTAGCTCTCGCTAATGCTAAGTGTTAAACGCGCGATCTAAGGACCGATTCTTGTCAATCCCCAAGGTTGGAGAAGAAATACTAAGCGCGAATATGAACCGTATTGGTATAGTTGATCAGCATCGCCACCGAGTGGGCGAGTACTGAAGATAATGGTCTTGCTTGGGGCGTTAACTGTGCTTCAGTGCGGGTGCTAACACGACAATATCGATAAGCAAGAGGCGAAAGTGTAACAGAAAAACGGGTTGATGTCGCTAAATAGTCTTTAGAATCATTGTGTTGTATTTATGTTTTGATGCTGTTGCCAAATCGGTCTAATCAGCCTTGTTGCACTAGGCTGATAAACAAATTCTATACTGGGTTTTTTATCTCTGATTTCTAAGTCATTCTTCAGTATCATATTAACGCTTGCCGATTGGCTTGATAACATTTTATTACCAAGCCAGTTACGGGGTATGAATGACGCCATATAACAGATTAACTTGTGAGTAGGTCTTTAAGTGCTGGCTCAAGTTGAGCAAAACGGAAACTAAAGCCTGCGTCGAGCGCATGTTTGGGGAGAACAAATTGGCCTTCGATCAGCAGATCCGCCATTTCACCCATTGCGAGTCGTAAAACTGGTGCAGGTGCTGTCATAAAGGCTGGACGGTTTAATACTCTACCAAGAGTTTTAGAAAATTCAGCATTACTGACAGGATGGGGGGCTGTGGCATTAAATATGCCTTGGCAAGTTTCATTACAAAGTAGAAAGTCGATCAGGGCCACCATATCGTGGATGTGTATCCAACTCATCCCTTGACGGCCATGACCTATCGGCCCGCCAAGACCGAGTTTGAAGGGCGGTAACATTTTTGCCAGCGCACCGCCATGCCCAAGCACAATCCCCGTACGGAGGATACAAACGCGGGTTTTGCTCGTCGCTTTAAGTGCCAATCGCTCCCATTCTTTACAAATGTCATGGCTAAATTCAGGGTGGGGCACTGCGTGCTCATCAAGGGGAACCGCGCCTTGGCGGCCGTAAAAACCAATGGCTGAGCCACTTATCATTACCTGTGGTGGATTGCTACTTTGCAAAATCAGTTGGCTAAGCCTTGCAGTAATATTCCAGCGACTATCGCAGATGCGCTGTTTTTGCTGAGCAGTCCAACGTTTCGCCACTATCGGTTCGCCAGCAAGATTTATAACGGCATCGATATGATTTAAATCATCAATTTCGTCTAGTGAACTAAGATATTGATGCTGAGGGCCTAATAATTGCCGACTATTGGCAGGATGGCGAGTCAGCAATAACAGTTGGTGATGGTTGGCTAAATGGGCCACTAATTGCTGACCAATAAACCCACTTGCTCCCGTTATCAAAATCTTCATCGTCAAATCCTTAGGTGAGGGTGGCTATCTTTTATTTCAAACCTTATAAGCAATATACGGCAACGGACAAGTGGGGATCACTTTATTGATTTTTTTGGTAACACAGTTCCATCGATACCGAATCAGCAAAGCGCAAGGCATGGGGCTTATCGATTTCGACACTGGCAAATTCAACCCAAGGATGCTCGCTGGCAATGGCTAAGGTTTGGCTGGTAAGGTTTTCAAGTAGTGAGAAGCGATTGTTTTCAATCAACTCAATGATCTTTTTTGTGATAGTACGATAATTAAGCGCATCATCGACATTATCACTGTTGCGAGCTTTGGCGGCGCAGTAATGGATAACGACATTAATGATTACATCCTGCCTATTTTGGATTTCATCTTCTTTTATGCCGATAAAAGTGCGTAGTCTTAAGTTTTTAATGCGTATAATCGCGGTTTCTGGTTTCATAATAACAATCTAGTATCTAATGCTTAGGTGATTGAGTTTGAGACATTTCTTAGGCTAGCCTAACAACTTTATCGAAGATCAAGAAGGATTTTTACTCCATGACACGATCCAATTCGCCGACTGCCGCCTATAAAGGTTTTGCAGTTATGGCTTTTGTAGTGATTATTTTGGCAGGGATAAAGGCCGCCAGCCCGATTGTTGTTCCCTTTGTTTTATCCTGTTTTATTGCGGTGATTTGTAATCCAGCGATTGTCTTGATGACTAAATATCGGTTGCCTAAATGGCTTGCCGTGATCCTGCTAATGGGGTTTATCGTGTTGATGGGCTTGTGGCTCGCCTCTTTAGTGGGCAGCTCAATCAATGAGTTTTCTAAGCAGTTGCCCCAATATCGCGATCAGCTGGTGGAGCAGTTTTCTTGGGTGCTACATAAGTTACAGGCACTCAATATTCAAATCTCTAAGGAGCAAGTCTTAGCCTATTTTGACCCTGGCATGGCGCTATCTATGACCACCAATATGTTGTCGGGTGTGGGTAATGTGATGGCGAATTTGTTCCTTATCATCCTGACCATCGTCTTTATGCTATTTGAAGCGCAGTCTTTACCGAAAAAACTGCACTTGGCCTTGGATGATCCGGATATGCGCCTGCAACAGATTGACCGTTTTCTGCAATCGGTAAATCAATATATGGTGATTAAAACCCTCGTTAGTTTAGCGACGGGCTTGATAGTCGGTATTGGACTGGCCTTTATCGGTGTGGATTACGCGCTGCTTTGGGCGGTTATCGCCTTTTTATTCAACTATATTCCCAATATCGGTTCAATTATTGCTGCAATTCCTGCTGTATTGCTGGCCTTTATCCAATTAGGCCCTGCCGCAGCAGGCGGAACCGCGCTGCTTTACATCGGCGCGAATATGGTGATGGGCAATGTGGTCGAGCCTAAATTTATGGGCCGCGGTCTCGGGCTTTCCACTTTAGTGGTATTTCTATCGTTAATTTTTTGGGGCTGGTTGTTGGGTTCTGTTGGCATGTTGTTGTCGGTTCCCTTAACCATGGTGGTTAAAATTGCCCTTGAATCCAGTAAGAGTGGTAGCTGGTTAGCCATTTTATTGTCCGATGATGTGGATGATAAACTGGTGAGCCAATCGACAAGCACTACTCCGGTTTCTGAACCTGTCGATACTCATTCAACTGATAAGAAGTAGTAGATAATGCAAGGTTTTATAGATGCACTGGCGACAATAAAAGTCAGTGAAGATGCCACGCGCTTATTCCACGGCCGCGGTGGACATTATCCAGGTTGCGAGCATCTTTGCTTAGACTGGTTCGCGCCCGTATTGTTATTGACCAGTTTTTCGGCCCTTGAGGCAGCTGAGCTCGCCCTTTGCCAACAGGCCATTACGGCACGTTGGCAAGTGATACAACCCAATCAGCCATTAAATTTGGTGTATCAATACCGCAGTGGTGGCGAAACCTTTAGTCAATTACTGGCGGGTGACGTGCCAGAGCCTCATATCGTGACTGAAAATGGTGCGAGGTTTCAGGTACATTTACTGCGTGGTCAAAACCACGGTTTGTTCCTCGACATGGCCAATGGCCGTGAATGGGTGAGAGCCAATGCACGCCACAAGAAAGTGCTGAATTTGTTTGCTTACACCTGTGGATTCTCGGTGGCAGCACTGCAGGGCGGCGCCGATGAAGTGGTGAATATGGACATGAGTAAGGGGGCTCTTGCGATAGGTAAGCAGAATCATCTGCTGAATGGCTTTACCGCTGGCGCGCGTTTTTTAGGGCACGATATTTTTAAATCGTGGGGTAAATTGCGTAAGTTAGGCCCCTATGACATCGTGGTTGCTGATCCGCCGAGTAATCAAAAGGGCAGTTTTGTAGCAACTAAGGATTATGTGCGTTTGCTCAGGCATTTACCCGAGTTGTTAGCCGATAATGCTGAAGTCTTGCTTTGCTTAAATGCGCCAGAGCTTGACACTCAATTTTTGCGTCAGCAGGTTGAGGAGGCGGCTCCTGAGCTTGAATACCTTGAACGTTTACCTAACCCTGCATCCTTTGCAGACATCTCTGAGGAGAAATCATTAAAGGTGCTGCGGTATCGTTTAAAAGCGTAAACTACAGTAGTCATCAGGGTTAAGTGGCCTTGATGACTACTTTTATAGCATCCATATTACCTTTCTACGCAATTGCTCCCAGTTTGCACTCATCTTCTTATATGCTTTATTTATCAACCACAATTCTTTAGCACATCATCCTACACCGGCTGAAAGTCTTTCATGGTTTAATACTGCTTTTTGGCATTTTAGATGATAAAGCACCGATTTCATCTTTAAGTTGGAAACAAAACTGAAAGTTTTCTGTAATTGTTGATTTTGCTTTGGTATACTCAGCGCCACGGAAATTCCCTTTCCTCATGGGCAAAATGTCTGCATAGAACGACATGCCTTTGCGACCTTACAAAATCGAGCAGGAGTTGTTATGGAAGTTCATGAATACGAAAACGCTTACTACCAAGTTAAAGACGATGTGATGACGTCTTTACCTGCGCAGAACGAAGAAGAAGCGGTCTAAGTTCTGTAAGCCATTCGCTTACAGGACAATTCTGAGTCTGAAGTAACAAATACAAGCACATGAAAATAGCAACCTTAGGGTTGCTATTTTTTTATCTGAGTTCGGATATTCGTTTGATGCGTTATCAACCTATTAGCCATTGACCTTACGTTTTTCAGGCATAATCTCAACGATAATCCACTTACCGCTTATTTTATGCAGGCGAATTGTTCTGTCATCAATCCAAGGTTGTCCACCTTTTAGACCTTTCATCTTAACGACTACTAAGACGTCTTTAGTAAATTTACGGAAGAAGTCGATATCGATGTCATCAATTTCCATTTCGACATTAGTCATAGACAGGCTAAGCACATTACGTTGTACTGCGGCAGCGATATAGTAGTGGGTGAGTACCTCTTTGAGCTGCTCATTGACATACAGCTTGGCTTTTTCGACATCTCGGTCAACATAAATGGCGCTAAAAAAGCCTAGGCTGACTTCTTCGGGCGTGAGCACGTGTTGTTCTTTGTCTGTGGGTTCGCCACAGCCAAACAAAAACAGTAATGAAAGGAAAAATAAGGTTCTCATGGCTTTTAGTTATAGGAATTTGTCACGAGTATCGCGATTTTAGCGGCTATGTTCAAGTTTTGTAATAATGGGCATCTTTGGCGAGAATGTCTTGACTCCTGTCTAATGGTTGTGGCATACCTTAAAGGATTCGCTTTTTAGGTTATCCACAGAATCTGTGGAAAAGTATGTTGAAGACTAGATGGATGCTTTTTAAGTGCCTGATACTATAACGCTTTATTTGCTGGTTAAAAAGTGACGCCTTTCTGTTAAGCCTTATTTCTGGCCTTTCCTTGTGGATATTTTTATAAAACTTTCCAGTCTATTCACAGCATTTGTTTTTCATCAGCAACATTTTTACCGTATTTTGGCTTTAATTTAAGCGTTTAATGCTGTCTATTTTGCGACCATTTGCCTCTGGAAATAAAAAAGCACTGAACAAGTCAGTGCTTTTAGGTTGAGCGTGTTGTTAGCTCAATTTACGATTTTTTAGCATCGTTTTGTGACGCTTGAATTGCCGTGAGGGCGATAGTGTAGACAATGTCATCCACTAACGCACCGCGGGATAAGTCGTTCACAGGTTTACGCATGCCTTGTAGCATTGGGCCAATACTGATCAGGTCAGCACTACGTTGTACAGCCTTGTAGGTAGTGTTACCCGTGTTGAGATCGGGGAACACAAACACAGTGGCTTGACCTGCTACAGGGCTGTTAGGTGCCTTAGAGCGAGCCACGTTTGGCATAACGGCCGCATCGTATTGCAGTGGACCGTCAATAACCAGATCAGGACGTTTTTCTTTGGCGATACGAGTGGCTTCACGCACTTTATCCACATCTGAACCAGTACCTGAGTTACCCGTTGAGTAGCTGATCATCGCTACTCTAGGCTCGATACCGAAGGCTTTAGCAGATTCTGCCGATTGAATCGCGATATCGGCCAGTTGTTCAGCATTAGGATCGGGGTTAATCGCGCAGTCACCGTAAACCAGCACTTGATCTGGCATCAACATAAAGAAGATGGAAGAAACAAGGCTCGAGCCTGGGGCTGTTTTGATCAATTGTAGTGGTGGACGGATGGTGTTGGCGGTGGTGTTAACCGCGCCAGAGACAATGCCATCGACTTCGTCTTGTGCCAGCATCATAGTGCCTAGCACCATGTTGTCTTCTAACTGCTCTTTGGCAACGACTTCGGTTAAGCCTTTACTACGGCGTAGATCCAACATTGGCTCTACATAGCGATCACGTACTTCATCGGGGTCGACAATAACAACGCCTTCACCTAGCACGACATCTTGCTGCGCCGCTATACGCAGAATTTCATCTTTTTTACCTAATAGCACGCAACGCGCGATACCACGTTCAGCACAAATGGCCGCGGCTTTGATCGTACGAGGTTCATCACCTTCAGGCAGCACCACGGTTTTGTGGGCGGCACGGGCAAGCTCGGTTAGCTTGTAACGGAACGCTGGTGGTGACAGGCGATGTTCCCGCGGAGAGTTTTTCGTGACGCTCTCAATCCACGTTTGGTCGATATGGCTAGCGACATATTCCTGCACTAAGTCGATACGAACGGCATCATCCACTGGCACTTCATGGTCGAAGCGTTGGATATTTAATGAGGTTTGCCAAGTATTGGTATCAATCAGGAAAACCGGTAAACCTGTCTCAAAAGCTTGTTCACAGAGTTTAAGGATCTCTGGCTCAGGCTCGTAGCTGCCAGTCAGTAGCAGGGCACCAATCTTTACGCCGTTCATGGCGGCAAGACACGCAGATACGATCACATCGGAGCGATCGCCAGAAGTCACCAGTAAGGAGTCTGTCTTAATATGGTTGACCATATTAGGCAAGCTGCGAGCACAGAAGGTGACTTTACGTAGACGGCGAATATTCATCTCACCGGCATTAAGAATCCGTGCGCGTAAGTGTTTAGCTAAATCAGAGGCGCGTGGTGCGACTAAGTCTAGGTTGTAAGGCACGCTACCTAAAATGCGCAGTGGGCTCTTACCCGGCAGTTGGAACATGATAGAGGCATCAGAGCGTTGTACACCTTGATGATCAAACACTTCTGATAAGTCAGGGCGTGCACGACCTTCATCGTCCACCGGTGCACCAATCTTGTTGATCACGGCACCGATCAGACGTTTGTTGTTTTTGCCACCCCAAGAGTTGTAGGCAATTTCGAGGCGATTCATTAACCCTGTTGGAGTATCACTGCCAGGAGTGGCAATGAAAATCACGTCAGCATCCATAGCTTTAGCGATAGCGTAGTTAACGTCATCGGCAAAGGGATGGTTGCGGGTAGGTACCAGACCTTCAACAATCAGGGTTTCGGTGTTGCTGGCGCATTCTGCGGCGCGGGCAATGATTTGCTCCATCAGCACATCGGTTTGATCGGCGCGGATCAACGCTTCAGCATGGGCCATATCGAAGGGCTCTAACGGATTAACCGTTGGTGATTTGCTTAAAATCGTGGTTGAGCGTTCTGGACCGTTATCATTCGGACGAAGCTGTGAAATAGGCTTAAAGAATTGGACTTTTACCCCGTGGCGCTCTAAGGCGCGCACCATACCAAGGCTTAAGGAGGTCAGGCCGACTCCTGTACCTATGGGGATTAACATAATATTTCGAGACATAAAAACCTCTAAGTTCGATGGTTTTTGGCAGAGTAGTCTCTGCGGATTTGCTTGTGTTTGTTTAGTTGTAGGTCACTAATAATAAAGCCGTTTGACGACGCAAACGGCTTAATGAGTCTTATTATTTACTAATGAGTTTAATTGAATCTTCGGCGATAACCCACTCTTCGTTGGTTGGGATGACCATAGCGACAGTACTGTTGTCGGCGGTGATAATGCCTTTTTTACCGAAGCGTGCCGCTTTGTTGCGCTCGCTATCAACATGGAAATTAAAGATTTGCAGCATGTTGAGCACTTTCTCGCGGATAATATCGGAGTTTTCGCCGATACCGCCAGTAAAGACTACGGCATCTAAACGACCAAGTGGAACAGTATAAGAAGCAATGTATTTCGCTAGACGGTAGCAGAAAATCTCCAGTGCTAAGGTTGCACCTTTATGGCCATCGGCATAACCTTCTTCGATGCCACGGCAGTCGTTAGTCAGTTCAGAAATCCCCAGCAGACCACTTTGCTTGTTCATCAGGTTGTTGACTTCTTCCAGCGTGTAACCGAGTTGGTGTACTAAGTGGTAGATGATCGATGGGTCGAGATCGCCACAGCGTGTGCCCATGACTAAGCCTTCAAGCGGCGTCAGTCCCATTGAGGTATCAACGCTCTTGCCGCCTTTAACCGCCGTCACAGAGGCACCGTTACCTAAGTGCGCGCAGATCACATTGGTTTCTTCTAAAGGCTTGTTCAACACTTTAGCGGCTTCACGGCTGACAAACAGGTGGCTAGTGCCGTGCATACCATAACGGCGGATACCGTGCTCACGGTACAATTTGTATGGCAGGGCGTAGATGAAAGCGCGCTCTGGCATGCTTTGGTGGAACGCAGTATCAAAAACAGCCACTTGTGGCAGTTTAGGGAAAGACGCAATGGCGGCGCGAATGCCGATAAGGTGCGCAGGGTTATGCAGCGGTGCTAGAGATGAACACTCTTCAATACCTTTGATCACATGCTCGTCGATGATCACAGAGCGGGTGAACTTTTCTCCACCGTGTACGATACGGTGACCTACGGCTTGAATTTGTGCGGCTAATTTAGGTTGACCCGCGAGGATTTTATTGACGATAAATTCAACGGCTTCACGGTGAGCGGTGAATGCACCTAAAGAGGACTCATGTTTTTCACCGTTGATTTTCCATTTAATGCGCGAGTCTTCTAAGCCAAAACACTCGGCGAGGCCAGAGATCTGATCGTCACCTGTTTGCGCGTCAATGACGGCAAATTTGAGTGAGGAGCTACCGCAATTGAGTACTAAAACCAGTTTATTAGACATGTGTAAACCTTTTGCCATTGTGTTTAAGTTAACGATTCAAAATCTTGGGAACACGCGAGTAATTTGCCATCACAGTCTTGGGGCGAAGTGCCAGATTGTGCTATGGTAAAAGCAGTATTCCTCTGTAGTAGGTGTCTAAAATTGAGTCTCAATATTCTCAAAACCTTAGGTGACGGTCGTCGTTATATGAAGACGTGGCCTATGGTTAGACAACTGGGTTTGTATTTTCCTGAGTATCGGGTGGTACGCGCCACTCAGCTTGCCATTCTGGTGATGCCAGTATTGGCAATTTTAGCGAGTGTGAGTCAGCTCTATACCTATGGTTGGGGATTTTTACCCCAAGCACTCACTATCGCGTTGTTTTTTATCAGCCTGCCATTGCAGGGCTTGTTATGGCTAGGCTGGCGTGCGCGCCATCCATTACCGTTATCGCTGTTCGACTGGAGTAATCAGTTGAGTGCGAAATTGTCTGCCATGGGCATTCATTGCCAATCCTTGGGCGCTAAGGCGTGTTACCTTGATATGGCGCTCATCTTAAAAATAGCCTTTGAGCGCTTAGATGCCAGTTATTGGGAGGAGCTTTAAGCCTCCCTTGACGCTTAATATGCCGCGTTAATCCCCTGTGAGCTAAACACGGCTTTAATTTTTTCCATGGTTTCGCGACTAGGTGGTGCGACACCATCAAGTTGATAGCTTTCTCCCATCGCTTCCCACTTGTGTTTACCAAGCTCGTGGTAGGGTAGGAGTTCTACTTTTTCAATATTCTTCATGGGTTTGATAAATTCGGCCAGTTGTAATGCCGAGGCTTCATCATCAGTAAATCCACCCACGACCACATAACGTATCCAAGTTGGCTGATTGCGTTTGGCGAGGTACTCGGCAAATTGCAGCGTTCTGTGGTTGCTAACCTTGGTCAGTTCAATGTGTTTATCGTCATTCATCTGTTTGATATCGAGCAAAACCAGATCGGTATTATCGAGTAGCTCATCAATCACTGGTGTGTACTTACGCACAAAGCCATTAGTATCTAAACAGGTATGAATGCCTTCTTTTTTACAGGCTTTAAAGAGTTCGGCGACAAACTCCGCTTGTAATATGGCTTCGCCGCCGCTAGCGGTGACGCCGCCGTTGCTGGCATCGAGGAAGGGGCGGTAGCTAATGATTTGGCTCATTAACTCGTCGACTTGTACTTCCTTACCTCCATCGAGATCCCAAGTATCACGGTTGTGGCAATATTGGCAGCGCATTAAACAGCCCTGCATAAAGGTGATAAACCGTATGCCTGGACCATCCACTGTGCCAAAGGATTCCACTGAGTGGATCCGACCGGTAACTGCCATTGTGACTCCTGTTGAAATAAGTGAGGCTGTAGTACATTGTACTACAGCCTTACCTAATTTAGCTTACAGACCTTTTGTGAACGTACGCGTGATCACATCTTGTTGCTGTTCTGGAGTCAGTGAGTTGAAGCGAACTGCATAACCAGAAACACGAATGGTCAGTTGTGGATACTTGTCTGGGTTGACAACCGCATCCTCGAGCATTTCACGGTTCATCACGTTCACGTTCAAGTGTTGACCGCCTTCGTGTCCTTCGTTGTGGGCAAAATATCCGTCCATCAACGCTGCTAAGTTGGTACGACGACCATCTTCATCTTTACCTAGAGCATTAGGTACGATAGAGAAGGTGTAAGAGATACCGTCCTGAGCGTGGGCGAAAGGCAGTTTAGCCACTGAGGTTAACGAGGCGATTGCGCCTTTTTCATCACGGCCATGCATTGGGTTTGCACCCGGTGCAAATGGCGCACCTGAACGACGACCGTCTGGTGTGTTACCGGTTTTCTTACCATAAACCACGTTCGAGGTGATGGTCAGAATTGACTGAGTTGGGATCGCGTTGCGGTACATTTTACGGTCGCGAATTTTCGCCATAAAACGTTCAACTAAGTCACAGGCGATATCGTCAACACGTGGGTCGTTGTTACCAAATTTTGGATAGTCACCACTGATCTCAAAGTCAACGGCAATGCCATTTTCATCACGCACAGGTTTAACTTGAGCGTACTTGATGGCTGACAGTGAGTCGGCTGCGATTGAAAGCCCTGCGATACCACAGGCCATTGTGCGACGTACATCTCTGTCGTGCAGCGCCATTAGCGCAGCTTCGTAGGAGTACTTGTCGTGCATGTAGTGAATGGCGTTCAGTGCTGTGACATATTGCGTTGCTAACCAATCCATTAAACCGTCTAAGCGATTCATCACATCATCAAAGTTCAGCACTTCGTCAGTGATTGGGTCGGCTTTTGGCGCGATTTGGATTTTCAGTTTTTCGTCAACGCCACCGTTAATTGCGTACAACATGGTTTTGGCGAGGTTTGCACGGGCACCGAAGAACTGCATGTGTTTACCCACAACCATTGGGCTCACGCAGCAAGCGATCGCATAATCGTCAGATTGGAAATCTGGACGCATTAAGTCATCGTTTTCGTACTGAATTGAGCTGGTGTCGATAGACACTTTTGCGCAGTACTTTTTAAAGCCAACAGGCAGTTTTTCAGACCAGAGCACAGTGATATTTGGCTCAGGGCTTGGGCCCATGGTGTATAGCGTGTTCAAGAAGCGGAAGCTTGATTTGGTCACCAGTGTACGGCCATCTAAGCCCATACCGCCGATAGATTCGGTTGCCCAAATAGGGTCACCTGAGAATAACTCATCGTATTCTGGAGTACGTAGGAAGCGCACCATACGCAGTTTCATCACGAAATGGTCAATCATTTCTTGAGCTTGTTGCTCAGTGATAACACCGTTTTTCAGATCGCGTTCGATATAGATATCCAGGAACGTTGAAGTACGGCCTAAAGACATCGCTGCGCCGTTTTGGCTCTTAACCGCAGCTAAGTAACCGAAGTAAGTCCATTGGATAGCTTCTTTAGCATTGGTTGCTGGGCGAGAAATATCGAAACCGTATTTTGCGGCCATTTTCTTCATTTGGCCCAGTGCGCGGTGCTGCTCGGCAATTTCTTCACGCAGTTGGATAACGTTAGATAAATCTTCGCCGGCTTCAAACTGGGCTTGCAGTGAGCTGAACTGGGCAAATTTATCCTTCATTAAGAAGTCGATACCGTAAAGTGCAACACGGCGATAGTCACCGATGATACGGCCACGGCCATAGGCGTCGGGTAAACCGGTTAATACACCGGATTTACGACACGCCATGATTTCTGGGGTGTAGACGTCGAATACGCCTTGGTTGTGGGTTTTACGCAGTTCTGAGTAGATGTATTTAACATCTTCATCTAGTACGCGATCGTAGGCGGCGCATGAGCTTTCCACCATACGAATACCACCGTTAGGCAACATAGCGCGTTTGAGCGGCGCATCAGTTTGTAAACCAACGATAGTTTCTAAATCTTTATTGATATAACCCGCGTCGTGGGAAGTGATGGTTGAAACCATCTTAGTGTCGAAATCAACTGGCGCATGGGTACGGTTTTCTTGCTTGATGCCTTCCATCACTTTGTCCCACAACTTGGTTGTGGCTTCGGTGGCACCGGCTAGGAATGACTCGTCACCTTCATAGGGAGCATAGTTTTGTTGAATAAAGTCACGTACATTGACTTCAGATTTCCAATCGCCAGGGGTAAAACCTTCCCATGCGTTGGCAAACAGTTCAGTTTTGTCGGTCATCGTACTAATACCTTTTGGTTGAGATAAAGGTCATTGGCGCTCATGGGGTAAGCCATGTTGAGTATAGGCCAATTGCTATTTCCTGATTAAAGCTCCCTTCAAGATGACGCCCTATGATGGGAACTGGAACTTGGGGATGTTTATCGCGCCAAGTGTCTGTCTATTGATACCCGATAAGATGACAAATATACGTTTAACGTGGATTATCGGCTATCGATAACTCTTTTTATAAATTGGTAAGACCAATTATCCATAAGCATATTAACATAGCTCTTACTGTCTCGCATCTTAAACGGGCGAGTTTGTACTCTGTTAATCTTAAATTTGCTAGCGAGGTAGCATTTTTTTAGCACAATAAGGATTAAAGCACGCTTTTGTTGGCCCATTGCGGGCTGAAGCTATCGCTTATTTAACAGACTGTCGCGCTTTTAATCGGCGAAAGCTATCACCGTATCGATTGATTTTTAATGGTTACGATTTAATCTCCAATGGGCAGGTAAAGCTGGGATGAAAAAGGCCTGATTATACGGAATGCTTGGCGGTGCTAAAGCATTTAAAGATAAGGATGTTGATGCGGAATATTGTTGTGTCGGGCTTCGAATACTGTGATTTCTTGTTGAGCCGCTATTTAAAAGATTACAGCACTTAGTCAACAACCCGCCATCTCAGTGAAGGATACTTATGCTTCACTCACTCTGTATAAGGTTAAATCTGCTTAATCTAGTCAGTGAATAATGCTTAGATGGGCGGTGATAAATTGGCAAAATGCAAACAAAATTGGTATGACCAATTAACCTTTTGTGTTTGCCTCTTCAAAAATTTCACATTTTACCTGTGAATAACATCACGCTTTGGCAAACTCTGCTTCACGGCGAACACGATTTGTATGTTACAAAGCGTGACTTTAGTGAGTCATCATTTAAGCAAGTCTTAATGTAAATTTTGATTGGTTTGATCTGCGCCTCGGCGCTGTAGGAGAGACCTATGTTGCAAGTTCGCGTTTGTTTATCGGGTTTGGGAGTACGGTTATGAAAGACTCACATGCTAACGCTCCACAGACATCATCAAATGGCTATGAGCCTGTGCAGGTTTCTTCGCATTTTAGTTGTTATCACCAAGCCGAAATCTATGGCAAAAGTAAAGTGGTTAAGGCGCCTTGGCAATCCTTTGGTTTAGCGGTGTTTGCGGGAGCCTTTATTGCTTTAGCCTTTGTGTTTTACCTGACCGTCACCACGGGTGCGGGCGATAGTGCATGGGGCTTAGTACGTCTTGTGGGCGGTATCGCCTTTAGCTTAGGGTTAATTTTGGTCGTGATTTGCGGCGGCGAGCTGTTCACTAGTTCAGTCTTAAGCAGCGTGGCTTGGGCGCAAAAACAAGTGACTACCAGTGAGTTACTCAAATGCTGGACGCGAGTTTACCTAGGCAACTTTGTCGGCGCCATGTTGATGGTCGGCTTGATTATGGCGGCGGGCTTATATGAGCTTGATGGCGGAAATTGGGGACTAAATGCTTTAAAGGTCTCACAACATAAGCTGCACCATACATGGATTCAAGCATTTAGCTTAGGTATTTTATGTAATATGCTGGTATGTCTTGGTATTTGGATGACCTTCGCCAGCCGAGAATCGCTAACCAAAGCCATTTTATTGATCCTACCTGTAGCCATGTTTGTTAGTAGCGGTTTTGAGCACAGCATTGCAAACCTGTTTATGGTGCCGTTTGGGATAACAATTCAAGCTGTGGCAAGTCCGGAGTTTTTTGCTTCCTTAGGTATTACCCAAGAACAATTTGCTGATTTAACGGTAACAAATTTTGTATTCAATAACTTAATTCCTGTGACCTTAGGCAACATCGTCGGCGGCGGCGTGATTGTTGGCCTCGGCTATTGGTGGATTGAGCAAGGGCAACTTGCCTTACCCGATCCACAAAAATCCCATCAGGCCCATTTTTTCGCGTCACCATTGCATACTGAAAAGGCGAAAAATAGCCAAGAGACTAAGTCATTAAGGGACTAAGTAATTAAGAGAAAGTAATCAAGAGAGTAAGGCACTTAGGTTTGTGAGTCTCTCTTTGAGTGATATTTGCCTTAGGCTCATAAAAAAATGCCCAGTTTTACTGGGCATTTTTTTGTTTTTTCACCGCAAAGGCTTTTTTATGCAGATTACTTGTTTGTGATAGATGTGAGCATTTTGCATATTCATGCAAGTGAATGAAGATTTTATATACTGATTTACAGCGCTTTAGTTTATAGTGCGGCCTTTTCCGTTTGACATAAAATGGCGCATCTATGACGACTCCACCTTCGACGAATCAGCCAACAGAAGCAGTTCAGACTGCTCCGGCATCATCCGCTTCACACACTCCCTCACCATTTCAAATGCCCGATACCTTAGTGATCATCTTTTTTGTGGCATTGCTTGCGGGATTAATGACTTACTTTATCCCCATCGGGTCGTTTCAAACCCAAGAGGTGCATTATCTAACGGATGGTGTCGATAAAGCGCGGACGGTGGTCGACCCTACTTCTTTTGCCTATCAATTGGATGCTGCGGGCGAGCCTAAATTGCAACCTGTGGCATTGTTTAAAGGCGAGGGCGGGGTTGGCTTTTTTAACTTCGCCTTTGAGGGCCTAACTTCAGGATCTAAATGGGGCAGTGCGATTGGCGTGATCATGTTCATGCTGGTGATTGGCGGTTCCTTTGGGGTGGTGATGGCCACAGGCACCATAGATAACGGCATCTTAAAGTTAATCGATAAAACCCGTGGCAATGAAAAGTTATTTATTCCGGTGATATTTACACTGTTTTCCCTTGGTGGCGCCGTGTTTGGCATGGGAGAAGAGGCCATAGCTTTTGCCATTATCATCTGCCCATTAATGATCCGTTTGGGCTATGACGGCATCACCACTGTGATGGTGACCTATGTGGCGACTCAAATTGGTTTTGCCAGTTCTTGGATGAATCCCTTCAGTGTGGCGATTGCCCAGGGTATTGCGGGAATACCAGTTCTTTCAGGCAGTGAGTTTCGCTTTCCTATGTGGCTTGGATTTACCTTGCTCGGGATTGTCTTTACTATGCGTTACGCCCATCGCATTCAGCAGCAACCCAGTTTATCCCATAGTTTTCAGTCCGATGCTTATTTTCGAGAGCATCATGCCAATACGACATTAGAGAGTCGCTTTAATCTTGGCGATATACTGGTTTTAGCATTGTTAGTGCTCACTATGGTATGGGTGATTTGGGGCGTAGTGGTAAAAGCTTGGTTTATCCCTGAGATTGCCAGTCAGTTTTTTACCATGGGTATGGTAGCTGGCGTCATTGGCTGTGTGTTTAAACTTAATGGATTGACGCTTAACAAGGTGGCGCAGAGTTTTAAGGACGGCGCTAAAACCATGTTAGAGCCAGCTCTTTTAGTGGGATGTGCCTCGGGGATTTTACTGCTCCTTGGCGGCGGTGCACCGACTGAACCAAGCGTGTTAAATACGGTACTTAACAGTGCTGGCGGGGTGATTGGCCATCTACCTGATGCGCTCTCGGCGTGGTTTATGTTGCTGTTTCAATCCGTATTCAACTTTTTTGTGACTTCAGGGTCAGGGCAGGCTGCCTTGACTATGCCACTGATGGCACCTCTTTCTGACATTGTTGGTGTGACGCGCCAAGTGGCGGTATTGGCCTTTCAACTAGGTGATGGCCTCACCAATATCATAGTGCCCACTTCAGCGTCTTTGATGGCCACTCTTGGCGTATGCCGCGTCGATTGGGGTAACTGGATGAAATTTGTATGGCGCTTTATGTTGCTGCTGATGCTGGTCTCAAGCGTACTGGTGATTGGCGCGCATTATCTTGGATTTAACTAGGTGTGAGAATTTAGCTAGGCGCTAGGGGGAACCTGAAGCAGCGGGGTAAATAGGAGCTAAGGTTTGACTTAGTCATATTGGTTTAAAAGTATATAAAAAAACGGCATCCGAGGATGCCGTTTTTGTTGTGGTTTTCTATCTTCCTAAAGGGAAATTAGAATTTCACTTTGTATCCTGCAAATACGACACGACCTAAGATGTTATGAGTATCTGTATCGTATCCTGGGTAGCCTAAGCTGTAGTTAACAGTTGGCATTGCATCAAACAGGTTACGAGCACCTACAGTGACTTTACCGTAGCTATCGAAGTCGTAGTTCAGTGTCAGATCCCACGTGGTGAAAGATGAGAAGTCTTGTTTATTCGTGCCAACTTCTTGTTGTTGTGGCGTTTCACCATCGTAAGAATCAATGTACTTAGCAATCAAAGATGCAGAGAAGTCATCAATTGCATAGCTAAATGTCGTATTGAAGCGTAGTGGCGGATAACCTTTAGTACCTAACACATCATAACGTTTAGCAATTGGGCTTGCTTGTTCGGTGTATTCCAGGGCATAAGTACCTTCAACTGCAAACTTAAATGTACCAATTTCCCCTAAATCGAAGTTTGACGTGAAAGATACGTCAAGACCCGAAGTTTGTACGCCGTCCATGTTGATGTTGCCTGCACCAATCTCATCGATAGTGCCATCAGCTTTACGTTTAACATAGATGTATTTAGGGTCATAGGCACCTAAGCCACCAATTGCTTCTAAGTCAACGATAGTTTGTGCACCGATGTAGCTTACTTGATCAGTGATTTCAATGTTGTAGTAATCAACAACAAAATCGATATTCTCAGTAATATTCCACACTGCGCCGAAAGCGTATTGAGCAGATTTCTCTGGATCTAGGTCTTTATTACCTGAACTCTTACGCAGATATTGGTTATCTTCACAAGCAGGATTACCGTTTTGTTGATCAGGTGGTAGACTTTGGCACAGAGTAGTATCTGTGACTCTGTCGTAACTGGTTGCTGGTTTGCCTAACAGGTCATCTAGTGACGGTGCTCTAAAGCCTTGGCCATAGGATGCACGTAGCACTAAGTTATCTAAGGCTTCGTAACGTACGTTTACAGAGCTAGAAAGCTGACCAACATCTGGTAAGCTATATTGGTCGTAACGGCTTGCGAGCTTCACGTTCAAGTGATCTAAAACTGGTAACTCTAACTCAACGAATGCCGCTTTGTAGCTTCTATCGCCAGCAGAATCACCACCATAAGTCCCTAATACGTTACCTGCTGCTTGTTGAGCGTCACGGGAATCTTTGTATTCAATTTTTTGGTATTCCATACCAACAGCATAACCTAAGTCACCGCCAGGTAAGGAAATTGGAGCAAGTGCCGCCCATGACAATCCGGTGCCGGTTGTATTTGAGGTTGCTTTACGAGTAGCTGTGTGTAAGAAAGTATCTAAAGTGGCTTGAGTTGCGTTGCCACCTTCAACGAATGGGTTATACAAACCTTTATCAACCGCTTCTTGCAGCTTATCTTCGAAGACATAAGAGTCAGTTTCAATGTTTACAATTTGATCTGAGTATTGAACGTACCAGCTCAGAGAGCCTGCATCTAACTCAAGGTTTAAACCTGTTACTATGTCAACTACATTTGAGTCGAATTCCGTTGAACGGTCTGCTACGCCTTTCAAGCGATGATAAGCTTGAACTTCTGACGCATTAGCTGTGCCGAACGTTGGGTTTAATGGGTTATCGGCTGCTATGTATAGGTTAGGAGTCCACAGCGCAGTAGAAGACGTGATGGATTTATCACGCATTACGATAGCTTGACCAAACCACTCTAATTCATCAGTAATACGGTAAGTCATATTAGAGAATACAGAGTCTTTTGTTTGATCTGGGAGATAGTCAGTACCGTCAAACTGGTTAAAACCACAAGCTGAACCGTCTTTGGTGGTTACAATGCGATCGGCTGGACAATCTTTACCTGGAACCTGCAAGCCTGTATAGACAGGTGTGCCGAATGTGCCATCTGCGCCTTTCACTGGACGAGATTCAACTGGACGATATGTGCCTTCTGGCGCATATAAGCCGCTACGGCCGTATTTCTTATCCCAGTTAGCGGTTAAGTGAGGACGTTGGCCACCTTGCAGTGGATCAAATTGCTTGTGTTCGATGATTACTAAGCTGCTGCTTTTATCACTGGTATTACCAAAAGTGATAGAAGCCGACTTTTCATCTCTTCCGCCTTGAGTTGGGCTACCAAATTTGGCATCAAATGCTAAACCGTCGAAAGTCTTCTTAAGGATGATGTTGATTACACCACCGATAGCATCTGAACCATAAATTGCTGATGCACCGTCACGTAAAATTTCAATACGTTCAATTGCATCCATTGGAATTAAATTGAGGTTAGTGGCATCACCACCAAATGTAGCAGATGGCGCAATACGGCGACCGTTGATCAAGGTTAGCGTACGGTTTGAGCCTAAACCACGCATACCTGAGCTAGCATGGTTACTTGCAGAACTACCTGCATCGCTAATGAAGCTACCGGCAGTGTTAAATGGCATTTGTGCTAAAACAGCAGAAACATCGCTTAAACCTGTTTTTGCAATATCTTCGGCAGATAAAACTGTTACTGGTAACGCTGATTCCATATCCGTTCTTTGGATACGTGAACCTGTTACCTCAATGCGTTCTACCTTAGCGTTATCTCCTTCTTCAGCGTAAACAGCCATACTAGATAAAGCAGCTGTTGTAGCACCACCAATTAACGCAAAGCGAACCGCTTTGGCCAATGTTGAATTAGCGCGCATATCATTCTCCCTTAACACTTGTTATTTGTTTAGTTGTTATTTTAATTAAATACGGAACGTTATAGGAAATAAGTGCCTATTTAATTAGGCTCCAGATATAACCACAAGAAAATAAC
>NZ_JAKZGV010000052.1:0-29629 GCF_022557375.1 Shewanella sp. MM_2022_3 | reverse complement strand
TACTGAAGGTACAGATAAATTTACAATAACTTATACAGATTTCAATGAATATAATGTTCCTAGTCGGATAGTGGAAAGTTCTTTTTTAAACACTAAGCACATTAAGCGTGAATATACCTACAATCCCGAATATTGGGTTATGAATTTGTTGAATAAAGAGTACATCTCAAACACTAACTCATTCCCCACCTTATTTAAAGAGTATATATACGATGATAGGATGCTAATTCATCAAGAAAAATTATTTGGGAAACTGTTATTAACAAATATGTACCATCCTGATGGCAATCGGTTGCAAACAACTTATGCCGATTCTGGACGATACGAGAAATTTGAAGACTATTATCGGGGGAAGGCTCGTAAAATCACTCTTCCTTGTGCAACAACTAATGGGTGTAACACTGCGAATGGCAGTACTTCAAACACCATAATAGCTTTACTGGAAGTTAATTCTGATGGCACCACTAAAAGTGTCACAGACTTTAATGGCAATAAAACGTCTTACACCTACAATCCCATCGGTTGGTTGACAAAGATTGACTATGCTGACCCTAAGTGGGCCGACAAAGTTATTAGTTATGCTGTTGTTAGTAGTCTTGGTGATGGAGTTGGTGGCAGTGATGTTGCCGTTGGCAGTTTGCGTCAGACTATTTCGCAAGGGAATTACGAAAAACGGATTTATCATGATGGTTTTTTGAGACCTATTTTGACTCAGGAACGTGATATATCCAACCCATCAACGACCAGATATCAGTCGTTTACATACGACCATGATAATCGTCAAACATTAGCCAGTTTCCTAAGCGCTGATGCAAGTAACCGGATAGGAATGGAAACTGGATATGATGCTTTAGGGCGAGTGATTACCCAGACTCGAACGAGCGATGGTAGTGTCAGTCGTCGTGAATATCTTTCTGGGAATAAAGTTGCCGTGACTGATGGAGAAAACAATACAACGACAACGACATACCTCGCCTACGGCGAACCCTCATTTGATAAACCAACTTTAATTGAGGCGCCAGATACGGATGATGTCGTAATTGATTATAACGTATTTGACCAAGTGACAAGCATTCGACAAGGTAATGTGACTGAAACACGAATTTACGATGCTTATCAACAATTGTGTAAGCAGGTGCGCCCTGAAACAGGGATTTCGGCATTTGGTTACAATGGACAGCGCCAACAGATATGGCGTGCAGAAGGGATTAGCGGCTCAACCACGGCTTGTGATGCAAGTACTGTCCCTGCGACACACAAGGTATTATTGAGTTATGACAACTTAGGGCAATTAAGAACCGAAAACTTTCCTGATACTACGCCCGATAAAACCTATAGCTATGACGGCAATGGCAACCTCACCTCTTTAGTGGCAGGTTCTGTAAACTGGACATATTTGTACAATAGTTTGAATACAATTGAAAAAGAGAACCTTGCACTCGATGGAAAGAATTTTGTTCTGGACTGGGAATATAACAACCTAGGCGGTCTGAACTCTCTTAAATACCCATCTGGCGCAATAGTTGATTTTGCACCTAATGCCCTGGGTCAAGCAACTAAGGCCGGAAGTTATGCTTCAGGAGTAAGTTACCATCCGAACGGACAGATTAAGCAATTCACGTATGGTAATGGGATTGTCAGAAATGTTGCGTTAGACACGACAGGCCGTATCGATGCATTGACAGATATCAAAGCCGGTTCAGTCAAAAATAGTCTCGACCCAAGTTATGACTATAACGACAATTTGGCCCGTCTAATCGATTGGGTAGACCGCAACAATGATGTAGATAATCTCACTTATGACGGAGTCGATAGACTTAAATCTGCTGATGGCAAGTGGGGTACCGGTCTGTATAACTATGATGGTTTGGGCAATGTGCTCAGCCGCAGTCTAAATAACTCAACCATTACCTACAATTACAATTCACTTAACCGCTTAAACAATCTAACGGGTGCCTATGCCTATGGTTACCAATACGATACTCGCGGTAATGTGACCAATAACGGACGCTATAGCCTTGCCTATAACTTAGGCCAACAAATGACCTCGGCTAAAGGGATTAGCTATGTTTATGATGGTCATAATCGAAGAGTTAAACAAACTAAAGCAGATGGTTCTCACTATTCTGTTTACAGCCAGGCAGGTCAGTTGTTGTATCGTGAAGCTGCGAATGGGACAAAAAGTGATAATGTATTCTTAGGGAAGCAATTAATTGCGGAGGTCGATAATGCAGAAAGTCATTATGATAATGCAGAAAGTCATTATATAAAGTTTGAGAGAACTAATCCTCCAGCAGTTTGTAGGCAAGAACCAATACTTGGTTCAAAAAAGACAAAGACAATCTGTACTCAAGATAAAAAAGGATTTAGTTGGACAACTCAAAATGCCAGTTCTTGTTCGGGGGAAGTTCAACGCTTAATTGGAACAAATATATCTGGTACGACCGAAATTTCAGGCACTTCTGGCAGCTTGAATTTGGGGCAGCATTTTACGTTAAATGTAACTATTACATGTCTAACAAATTCAAATCAAACTATAACAGCGACTTATAGCTTGTAGGCCTGTTAGTTAGGAGTAAATATGAAATATAAAAATTTGATATTTTTTTGTTTGGTTTATGTAATCTCTTTTAATCTTATGGCTACCGTTGTGAGATATCAGCACACAGATATGCTAGGTTCTGTGATATCTGAATCTGATGAGGCGGGCAATATTATCAGTCGTAGCCATTATGAACCTTTTGGTAAACGCATAGGTGGAGACAAAGAAGGTGTTGGCTATACTGGGCATGTACATGATAGAGACTTAGGTTTAACGTATATGCAGGCACGATACTATGATCCACTGATAGGTCGCTTCTATGCCAATGATCCTGTCGGATTCAGGGATGTGCATAGTTTTAACCGATATGCCTATGCGAATAATAATCCCTATAAGTATGTTGATCCTGATGGGAAATGGGCAATACCACTTATAGTTGGGATTGAAGAGCTTGGGAAAGCCGTTCTTGTAACCGCTGGAGTTATCGGAACCGGAGCAGGTATAGAGCAGACAATTATCGCGGTGAGTGAAGGGGCAAACGAAACTAAAGATCCTGTTAAAGGTATATTAGAAGGTGCCTCAGAAGGTGAAAAAACTAAAGGTAGAACTGAAAACTTCGACAAACCAGGTGGTATGGGGCAAGCTAATGGTGATTTTGACCAAGCAGTTGATCCTGATAGTGTAAAGACCATAACTGACAACAAAGGTGGGGAAGGAAGAAAAGGTACAGTTAACGATGGAAGTGGTCGAACCATAATTGTTCGACCGAATAGCACAGATGGTAGGCCAACAGTTGAAGTGCAAGATGGGAAAAACAAGACCAAAATCAGGTATGATGAATAAAGAGCTTATTTATGGAAATGAATAAATATTTAACGTGGCAACCAATTCCTGATACCACTGGCAGAGTCATTATTGATGGTGTGGAAGATTTAGATGATGGTTTAGTTTTATATATACATATTAGTAAAACTAAAAAAAAGTTTAAGATTGTTTTTGATCCTTACATTGCATATAGAAATATGGATGAAAGCTATCGTACCCGAACTTTTTCTGAGCATGGAGGATTTTTAAATAGCTTGAATTTGGTAGAGAATTCATCATGGTTGGAGTGGTTACATGTTGAAAGCCAAGGCTACTATCGAGATGAGAAAATAATACATTATTCAATAATAACTGATGCAGATTGTATTGATGTCTTGTCTAAGTTTTCACCACATGTTACTCCGTTAAATTAGCTGTGTTAAGGTGAAATTCAAATCTACTGAATCATATAATAGTGTTGAGTAGTTTTTCGAATAGTGGCCAGTCTTCAGCGGAAGACCGGCCAACTTTTTTCGGAATGGTGGCCAGTCTGTTTCGGAATCGTGGATGCGTTGGGGCGGAATATACATGTGTATATTCCGTCTTTTTTGACCAGTTTTCCGATTTTGTTTGGCCAGTAGTGTTAAAATAATCTGGCCAGCTTTCCGTTAATGATTGGCCACTTGCTTAGTGCCTTATGCTCACTTGTTGATGTTTGGCTAGGTGTTTGTTCATCGTTGCGATGAGCCAATTCAGCCCCAACTTAGTCTCTGGTAGCACCCAATGGGGATCATTGAAGGCCCGCGCTAACTCTTGGTTTATCAGTTGAGTATCCCCTTGTAATTTCCAATACAAAAAGAGCTGTTGGCTTTTAAGACTGCCGACAATACCTAAATCTTCTGCGGCTAGTAAAAAACTCAGCATGGCTTGCGCATAGCGAAAGGTCTGCTCAAACCCTCCTTGCCATAGATCCAAATGGTATTTTGATAAGCGTGAGTCTTCGACAATCACTTGCTCAAAGTACGTCCACAACAACATGGGGATATGGCTGAAATCACAGATAAGCAGATATTGAACGTATTTGTGTACGGCGAATGACAGACTTTGTTGTGCTTGATAATCAACAGTAGCGCTCTTATCCCGGCAAAGAGCGAGAAGGCAGGCAAAGGCATCATGGTTCCATATTCTTAATAGCCCCTGCACGGTATTGTCTCTGATGATCTTCAATGATTTTGGCTGAGAACCACTGGTATTGCGTTTAAAAATCAGTTGTTGAATGGAAAGCGGAAGCGATTGGTAAAAGCGTTGCCAATAGTCTGCATCGAGTGGGCCTTCTGCCAGCGCGACCCACATGGGATGCTCATAAAACACCTGCAAGGCTTTTGCCTGTGATGGGCTCATGTGGTCGTATACCTTTTTCAAGGTTTGCGGTGATGGTGAGTGTGTACCGAGAAGATAACGATCCCATTTACAGGAACGCATGCGTGTGCCGTCATCTTTGCGAGTGATGGTTCCGGGTTCAAATAAACGCTCACACTGGTAGCCTTTGACGTCAATTCCGGCATATGCGCATACCTTCTCCATCAATACCCGAGTACGTAACATCTCAACTCTATTTCTGGGCGGGCGTCCTCGACGTCCCGAATTTTCAATGGTCATTGCAAAAACGCATTAACAGCGCTTAGTAACGCATAATGATGTAATTCTAGCCCAAATGTGAGGATCAAAATGGTTTTAACCTTACTCATGTACATTTTACTAGGTTAGTCCTATGGTTAAAACAGTTGTCACTAACCGTAAGCGCAAAACTCTGATGATCACTGAAACCACATTACCGAATGTCGTCCAGCTTGCTGAAAAACTGGAAGTATCAATGATGGTGCAATATGGGCCTGTCATTGGTGGCAGCAACTTACACAAAGCATTGGGGTATGTGTCATCGGGCGCTTTTCGGCAAGCGGTTTATAAGAAAACGCTCCCTATTGCGGTGTTTAGTATTGAAAATCGGCGCGGTAAGTTTGCGTTGACCAAAGACGTTGCTCTCTGGCTTGCCACGCAGCGTATGCAGTTACAGATAGGATGACGTGATGAATAGGTAATTTTTAGAGGTGTATCAACAACAATCCCGGCAAGGCGGCAACCTAACCGGGATTGCATAGTGATTGTCGTTTGAGACCGACAAATTAACTATGGTTCTGACACTGGCGAAAGTCAAGTTGACCATCGCCAGTGACGGCGTTGTGCACCTCTGTTTTATTAACGCAACCCAGAGGTGAACCATGATAGCCACAATGACATTGCGCAGCATACTTTGGCATCTGTTGTTCTATGCCGAATATTCCAACCGATACATTGCCAAAGTAACCCGAAGCTCTCATTCTACGGTCGGAGCGCTTCGGCATAAATTGGGCTCATTGAGACTGTCATGGCACGATATTGAGTCATTGACAGATCAAAAACTGGCAAAACAATTTTACCCAAAAGTCTGGCATCGAGATTCATCAAAAGTTGAACCGGACTACGCTGAAATTGAGCGACAGCTAGCCCTGCCTCGTAAGCAACGTAAGACACTGGCGGTGTTGTATATTGAGCATCGGATTAAATATGGGCTCCGCGCACATCGAAAGACCATGTTTTATACCCGAGTACGTCAATATATCCGTCACTCAAAAGTGTGCATGAAGCAATACTATATGCCCGGTGAAATTATGTTTATTGATTTCTTGGGCATTAAAGTGCGATATCAGCAACAAGGCAAAATTGTGCTGGTCCCTGTATTTGTTGCATGTTTAGGGCATTCCAAGATGCTGTTCTGCTTCGCCACTCCCGATATGACGTCCAGTAGTTGGATATTGGCGATAGTGGCGGCCTTTGAGTATTTCGGCGGTGTTCCTGAAGTTTTGCAGTTTGATAACGCCAAGGCGATGGTAACGACACCTGGCTTATTGGCGTTACTCCATGACAATGCGCGAGCACTGTCAGAGCATTACGGGTGTATTTGCGATACTTCCCGGGTAGGCACACCGACAGATAATAGCAACGCTGAAAATGGTGCCAAAATTGTCACGCAACAAATCGTGGCACCAATGAACCAAGATTTAACGCTGTTTTCCCTCAAAGAAGTGAATGCTCAGTTGCGTTCAGATATTGAACGGCTTAATCAGCAGCCCCTACAAAAGCGAAATATCAGCCGCCAACAGCTGTTTGCTGAACAGGAGCAACGGGCGTTAAAGCGATTGCCGGTGTTACCGTTTACGCCGTTTGTTGAAAGTAAAATGATACTCGTGCCTGCCACCTACCTTATTCCCTACCAAGGACATGAATACTCGGTGCCCTATCAATTGGTTGGCAAACAAGTCTTGATTCGAGTCACATCGACACACCTCTGGATATACCATGAAAATCAACGAGTGGCTGAACATGAACTAGTAATGGAACCAGGCGGTTTCACTCGACTAGCGGCCCATATGAAACCGTCACATATTGCTGAAGCTAACAAGAACAAAGCGACTTTTATGGCATGGGCATCTGATATTGGTATTGAAGCCCAACAACTGATTGAGCGGCAATACGCTCAAAGCAGCAATCCTAATTCTCGTGTCATTGGTAAGCGTTGCCTTGGTTTGCAAAAGCTGGCGGTTAAATACGGACATGACGACTTTCTCAATGCCTGTCGTTTTGTATTGACCCGCGATAGCAATGACTTTCTCGATCCCGCTGACATTGAGCTAGTTATTCGCGCCAAAGCATTTGAACTCATGCCTACGTCTGTAGAAGTTCTTCATGAGCATGTACGCGGCAGGCACTATTTTGAGGGTGATCATGATGAATGCTAAAACCGTTAAACTTTTGTGCCAACAATTACATCTGCCGGGACTACAGAGTGGCTTTGAGACGCAATCTACATCAGCATCTTACCTTGATATGCCTTTTGATGATCGCTTGGTTGCACTGCTACAGGCACAACTCAATTTTCAGCAGAATAACCGTCAAACAACGCTCAAACGGCAAGCCAAATTACGATTTCCCAGTACTTACTTGGAGCAGATTGAACAGAAGTTTTATCCTGAACTCAAGATGCCAACGTTACGGCAATTGGCGAAGTGTGATTGGATCCGGGCACATCAGCATGTATTACTGATTGGCCCCACTGGGACGGGGAAAACAACCTTAGCGTGCGCGTTTGCAAATGAAGCTATCCAGCAGCAGATCCCTGTGCTTTTCTTCCGCATGGCGAATTTGCTCTTGCAACTGGTGGCGGCACGAAACGAGAACACCTTAAATAAACTAGCCCGGAAAATTGCTCGGGCTCCGTTGTTGGTGCTGGATGACTGGGGCAATGCGTTAATGAGCAGCGAAGAACGTCATTTGTTTTTTGAACTCATTGAAGCGAGAGATCAGCAAGGCTCATTGATGATCACCTCTCAATACCCCGTCACAACCTGGCACGAGACATTTCAGGATGCCACCATTGCCGACTCGGTACTTGACCGGATTGTTCACAAGTCACACCAGTTGACCTTAAATGGCGAGTCCATACGTAAACAGCAGGGATTATCGGGAGGTGAGCATGACCACTAACGCTCAATATCTCGATCAACTGATGGCATCATTAAATAGCGATACTATCTATCTCCAACAAGCATTTGACTATTACCATCAACAATATCTTGGTAATGAGTGCGCTCAACAATTTGTGGCAGATTCAGCACTGATTTCGGCAGAGTTAAAACAACATCCCTCGGCCGGGTTATGCGATCGAACGCTAGGACTGAAATTGCCTAAACGTAAAACCCTTGAAGGTGGCGCTATTCGAGGCAGTTTACAACGCCAAGGATTGTTATTACCAACAGGGGGTGAACGCTTTAGGGGCTGCATCGTATTTCCATTGACCGACGGACAAGGGCAAATTATCTCTGCCATTGGTTATCGATATGCTCAGCGAATTCGTGCTTGGCAACAGGAAATAATCAGTTGGTCAAAACCATCAATTGATGATTATTTCTGTAGTGGGTTATCACTGGTTGATGAGTTGATCTATGGAAAAGCCCTGCACTAAGCGAATATGGCGCTGCGTCCATTACTATCTGGCGCTTTGTCAGGCAAAGGGACAAGCGCCGGATACACTGCGAGGAAAACGCTCTGGTCTGAAGAAATTTTATCTGTGGTGCTTACCCCAACAAGTCTACACCATTGAACAGATCACTTTAGATTTGCTGGATAACTACATGGAGTACCTGAACCACTACCGTAAACCTCTGGACCATCAGCCACTAGGGCAGCAGCAAAAACGTAACCTAGTGACCTACATTAAAACCTTTGTGCAGTACATGTATAGCAAGGGGCTCCTGAGCGCAAATACGTTGGCTGGCATTGAGCTTCCGCACTCGGGGAGAGCATTACCTAAAGCGCTATTTAGCGTGGCCGAGATAGAGAAAATTCTGGCACAATCATTACTGTTTGGCGTTCATGGCCTTAGAGACCGAGCCATATTGGAGGTCTTTTTTGCCACCGGGATACGCCGCAGTGAATTGATGATGCTAGATATCGACGATATCGATTTTACCGCGAAACTCTTGAGAGTTAACCACGGCAAAGGACAAAAGGAACGTATTGTTCCTATCAGTGAGCGAGCGTGTGAATGGCTGGTATTTTACCTGAGTAAGCTGCGCCCTATGATCAGTTTTATTGGTTCAGGTGGGGCATTGTTTCTTGCCAATAATGGCACTCGCTTACGGGCTAATCAGTTGTCAGAGATGGCGGGAAGATATGTCAGGTTGTCGGGGATCAAAAGGGCGGGTGCTTGCCATTTATTTCGACATGCCACAGCGACCACCATGCTCGACAACGGCGCAGAGTTGCGCCATGTGCAAGAAATGTTAGGCCATGCAAGCATACTGACAACACAAATATACACTCATGTTTCCCGAGCCAAATTGACCGAAGTGTATGTCTCGACACATCCTTCGGCCTTAAGTGAGCAACGATTGTTCGGGGAGCGAAAGAGCGATTAACACTGGATGCGAGTTGAGGGTGTTTAGTAATTATTGAAATGTACGATAAACAGCGTACAATAAAGGAGTGGTATGGGTTTTAAAGATGCAAAGCGACAACTGCTGGAATGTCTTGCCTCTGGCAATATTCTTCACGAACAGCGAAACGACATTGATATCAAGAACCTGCTGGCTACCGGACAAATTTCGGTAGGGGATGTGAGCGATATCATCGGTCGGGTCAGAGGCAATTGCTATGAGTCTAGTCCTCATCATGTAGTCAGTGATATCGAGGTTCACATAGTAAAAACCGTGCATCAAGGCGTTCACTGGTACATTAAATGGTACTTTGTTGAGCCCAATAGTGTGTTTATTAGCGTGCATAACTAAGGTGACAGCATGAAGATTTTTAAAGTAGGTGATACACAAAAAGCGGTCTGTGAATCGTGTCGTTCGATCCAGGATGCGGTTTTTGCACTTCGTGATGTGCCCTTTAGTGATGGCAGTGGCTTAGTGAAAAATGTGCTGGTTGGTGTGTGCAGCCAATGTGATGCAGTCATCTTAATGCCACAGCAATCGGCACCAGCGGTTAAAAAGCAATTGGATACCCGTAAGAAAGCGGTAGAAACACGTGTACCTGCCCACATGGTCGATATTTTAAATCTGGCCAGTAGTACATTAGGTGCCAGTATCGATTTCACACCAGCCCTAATAAAATTCTACATCCATTCATTATCTTCCGATATGGCCTCGGCGCGTCATCTTGCCCAGTATCTGGAGAGCGATTTAGCGCAGGGAAGAGCCCAAAAGCGTATTTCGTTGAAAGGTGATCAGGTCTCTATTGATTTGCAAAACATCAAGGTCAACTCAGCCCTCCAGAGTACGACCGATGTAATGAAAGCTGTTGTATTGAAAATAAATGAAGATGTTCTGGTACACCCAAAAGCGCAGGTGATTAACCAATTAAAGAGTGTGGCAGCCGCATTTGCCTGAGCATGAGCAACAAGTAATCGCAGGAAGTTATTAATGATTACTTTATATGCAGGCACGATATTATGACCCACTTATAGGCCGTTTTTACATTAATGATCCTGTGGATGTAATGGAGCATATTGATCGCGGAAGTCCCATACATGCCTACAACAGATACACTTACGCTAATAATAATCCCTATAAATATGTGGATCCTGATGGCGAATTTGGTGTCCAAATTGGTGCAGGAATTATCGGATTTGCGATAGGTGCAATTTCAGAAGCTATTACAAATGATAATGCTAATTTTGGTTCAGTGATGATGGCTGGCAGTGTAGGTGCTGCTGTCGGTGTGGCGACAACATTTGGAGGAGGTTTTTTCGGTACGATGGCGGTTGGAGCGGGTGCTAATGGAGTTGGTGAGGTAGCAAATCAGACTATAAAGGGGGAGTTTAGTCCTGGTAAAGTGGTAGGTGCTGCTGCTGTTGGAGCTGTGGGTGGTGCAATAGCTAAAGGGGCTGCGAACATGGCTGTTGCTAGTAGAAATTTACCAAATAATACAGCAACTCAAGCTTCTCATAATATGACTGGCTCATCTTCACAGCGAGTATTAGCAGATTCAAAAACGTTGAGTTCAACGCCTTCGAATAGGGCTGTCGCTGAAGTTAAGTTAGGGGGGGCATATGGAGCTGGATATGCTGCTGAGGCAGCTCATCAGCAAAAATCTTGTAATGACACATCGTGTAGATAATATATTGAAATGAAAATACAAATTACTGCTGCAAAGTCAGAAAAAAGCAAAAAGAAGAGAGCAATCATTGCATATATTGGCTTAATATTTGCCTGTTTGATTATTTTTCTTTTTGGGGTTCAAGTGGTTGAACTATATGGCTTTTCTTTGGGTACTAGAATAAGGGATGTTGAGGTTTCAAAGGTATTGTTGGTGTTTTTTACAATGATACCCATAGTTGCAGGGGTGATATGGGGAATACTTTTATTTATAAGGTATCTGTTCATTAAGTTAAATCTCTAGTGATTTAATTTTTGCTCACTTAAAGCATGGCCCGTGAAGTAGGGCTATGCTTTTGTAGAGCTTAGCATTTGGTTTGTTCTTATGAATATGTTGATATACTACGTCCCGTTATTGCAAGTGAAAACGAAAATAAGGCGTTGATTTTCGATAATATATTCAAAGTCTTGAATAGACACATATTCGTGTCTCAGCTGTATGATAAGGTTCGCACCAGCTCGTCCTTGCAAAGCGAAAAGCACACTTAGGTTGCTGTTTTGGACAACAGGTCTGAGCTAGTACACAGAAGATTCGAGGTTACCTTGCAAAAGTACACATTATACACCTCAAATGAAGACACTATTGGAGCCGATGGAGAACGGGATCAATCTTAGGCTAAACATAATCCTAGGCAGTGCGCCACTTCGACTGTCTGATTTTGCTGGCAGTATTGCTGAAATTCATGATGGTTACTCCACTCATATATCTAATTTTGCAATAGAACTAGCTAGGATCCGCGTTGAATCGTACTGAAAAATACTAATAGCAAAGCTATTGAAATAAATCCTGAGTTCATTATAGTCTTGCCCATTTTAAGATGCGTCTTAAATGCTTCTGAACACTTAATATACAAAATTTGACTATTTATTCACTATTCAGTGCATAAGCGCTGAAGAGTAGTTAACTCACTTTGATTGCTACTAAAAAAGCTCAAAACTGCACTTAAACACGCTATTTCTGCATGTTAAGATTTATTAACATGCAGAAATGGTCTTTTAGAGTGAAAACTAATTATGCTTGTTGTGTCAACGTTGTTTGTTGATCCCTTTAAGGTTCTGACTTAAAAGGTAAAATTTACTAAATAAAAATTAAGAAAGAAATCATAGATATAAGCAAATCATTTTTATTCAATCAGTTCGCCGAACAGTTCCCTGACTTTGGCTTTGGCATCGAACAGCGCAACGCGGCCTTGTTCGGTGATCTCATACACCCGCCGATCCCGTCGACCGGTGCGCTCATGCCGTGAAGTGAGATACCCCTTCTTTTCCAATCTGTGCAGCATGGGGTATAGCGTCCCGGCACTCAGCTCGTAACCGTGGTGGCGTAGCTCTTCGATGATGCCGAGGCCGAAGATGGGTTCTTCGGCTGCGTGATGCAGGATGTGCAAACGGATCAACCCGCCGTAAAGGTCTTTGTCTGTCACGCTAGGAACCTCACAGGGTCAAGCTCAACAACCAGCCCGCAATACCACTGCCAACCACGACCAGCCATGGCGGCAGCTTCCAGAACATCAGGGCAACAAGTGCCACAAGGGCCAAGCCGAAGTCTTGCGGCGCATGAATCGCGCTCGTCCATACTGGTTGATAGAGTGCGGCCAGCAGCAGGCCAACCACGGCCGCATTGATGCCCAACAACGCCGCTTGCGTACGGGTGTTGCGGCGCAGACGTTCCCAGAACGGCAACGCACCCACGACCAGCAGGAAGGACGGCGCAAAGATCGCCAGCATGCAGACCAACCCACCCAACCAGCCGGAGGGGGCCTGGTTCATCGAAGCACCGAGAAACGCCGCGAAGGTGAACAGAGGGCCTGGGACGGCCTGCGCGGCACCGTAGCCTGCCAGAAATGCGTCGTTGCTGACCCAGCCAGAAGGCACCACTTCGGCTTGCAACAGCGGTAGCACGACGTGCCCGCCACCAAAGACCAGTGATCCGGCCCGGTAAAAGGCATCCACCATCGACAACGTCTGATTCGGGAACATGGCTGTCAACAACGGCAACCCCGTCAGCAGCGCAAAGAACAGTGTCAGCCAGATCAAGCCAACACGACGCCGCATGGCAATCGGTAACGGATCGTGCGCTGCGCCCAGCTGAGGTTTGAACAGCAATAGGCCAATGACCGCTGCAACGGCGATAACTCCCACCTGACCCCAAGCGGACGGCACCAGAAGCACAAAGCAGGTTGCCGCCGCCATGACGGTGATGCGCGGTGCGTCAGGACAGAGATTGCGAGCCATCCCCCATACGGCTTGCGCGACCACCGCCGCGGCCACCACCTTCAATCCGTGCAGTACGCCTGACGGCATCGCATCCCCGTAGCTGGCAATGCCCAGCGCAAACAGGATCAGCGCAATCGCTGAAGGCAGCGTGAAACCCGCCCACGCAGCCAACGCCCCGGTATAGCCGGATCGGGACAGCCCAATTGCGATGCCTACCTGACTGCTGGCCGGCCCCGGCAGGAATTGGCAAAGGGCGACCAAATCCGCATAGCTGCGCTCGGTCAGCCACTGCCGCCGCGTCACAAACTCATCGCGAAAGTAGCCCAAATGGGCAATCGGGCCTCCGAAAGAGGTCAGGCCCAATCGGAGAAAGATCAGAAAAACAGCCCATGGGCTGTGGTCAGTCTTCGTGGTATCGGTCATGGTCGCATCTTGATTTCTGGTTTCGTTAGACGATAATAATCGAATTTCGATAATGAAACACGATAAAGAAAGGTACGCATCATGGAGCTCGTTCTGATCGGCCTTGCGGCCCTGCTGACATCTGGGCTGACCTTGTTCTCAGGCTTCGGCTTGGGAACAATCCTGATGCCAGTTTTCGCCCTGTTCTTCCCATTACCATTAGCCATAGCGGCGACTGCTGTGGTGCATTTCACCAACAATCTCTTCAAGTTCGGGCTGATGGCACGGCAAGCCGATTGGCCTGTCGTGGTGAAATTCAGCGTGCCTGCGGCTATCACGGCTATTCTTGGTGCGGCATCCCTGACGTTGTTCGACCGACTGCCAGCCTTGTGGCACTACAGCTTTGCTGACGCGGCTTTTGAGATCACTCCTGTGAAGGCGGTTATCGGCGGTTTGATCGTGCTATTTGCACTGCTGGAACTATCCCCGCGTTTTCAAGCACTGGCCTTTCCTCCACGCTGGCTTTCCGTTGGTGGGGCGCTCTCGGGCTTCTTCGGAGGACTCTCAGGTAATCAGGGGGCATTGCGCTCGGCGTTTCTGTTGAAAGCCGGTTTATCTAAGGATGCGTTCGTAGCTACGGGGGTTGTCTCGGCGGTGATCGTAGATGCCGTGCGCCTAGTAGTGTATGGCACAGCAATGTTGGCAATTCAAACATCACAAATTGATGCTTTAACACTCCCCGTTAGTGTAGCTACAATTTGCGCTTTTCTTGGGACATTGCTTGGGAAACGCTGCTTAAAAAAAGTTACTCTCCCTATCATTCGGTTAATCGTAGCTATAGCAATGTTGGGTATTGGCTTAGGATTAATTTTGGGGTTATTGTAAACAATTTCACTACACTGGCACATTTATTTAACCAATGTTGAATAATTGTTTCTTTGTCACAGTTTTGCTCTTATGAATTTAGTAAATTCATGATATGAATGAAATTGTCATCTTTAATATTTATCTATTCTATGGCTTGGTATTTTTTACTATTGGCTGCGCCATAGTTTTTCGGAATCTGAAATTTAGCCAACTAGCCATTGCATCAGCCCTTCCTGCGTTGGCTGCTTTTGGCTTTATTCATAGCTTCCATGAGTGGTCTGAGCTTTATTTTTTACTTCAAAAAAATCACCTATCTGACGAATGGTCGTTAAATATTCAATTATTTAGAATAATTAAGCTATTGGTTTCATTTCTTGCTCTGATGTGGTTTGCATGGAAGATGCTTGAGATATTAGCTATATCTCAACGCTACTGGTTACGATGGTTAGTTCCTATTTTACTGGCTTTTTATTCTGTAGCCATTTTTACTAACTGGATTGTATTATCAATAGATGAATTCATATATTTTTCTACTTTGATAACTCGATGGGTATTTGGTTTACTTGGCGGAAGTCTTGCTGGTACAGCTTTAATTATTTACGCCAAAGAACTGAAAATAGCAGGACATCAAGGAGCACACTTTTTTTCATATACTGGCTTCGCTTTGATATGCTACGCGCTAGCCGCAGGATTACTCAATACAAAATGGGGTATTTGGGTTCCCGTAGTAAGGACTTGTTGTGGTGCAGGTATACTTATTTACCTATTCAAATCTTTAAAAATATTTGATATCGAATACCTTGAGCAAGTAAATCAACAGCAGAGGAGGATTATGCTGGGTGAAAAAATGAGAGCAATTGGAGAATTAACATCAGGTATTGCTCATGAAATCAAAACACCATTAAGTTATGCCACTCTGGGTTGCGACTTACTAGAGCAACAAATAAATAATAATGAAAATAATAAAAAGCAATTAGAACGTATTCGTTTGGGAATTAACAGGGCAAATCATATCAGTCAAGAAATACTTAATTTCTCTAGGGAACAAGTGGAGGACAAAATTTTTGACATGAGAGGTTCTATTAAGTCAGCATTACAATTATTGAGCTATAGACTTAAAGGCTATCATTTGGAACTATTTTTACCTCAGCCATTAATTGTAAAAGGTGATTCAATAAAAATAGAAGAAGTGTTTGTTAACCTGATCAATAATTCAATTGATGCAGCAGAAGAGAAAAATACAGAAAAAAGAATCTGTATCACTATGGAAAATCATTATGGCACCTTTATTCTCATGATAGAGGATTGGTCTGGCGGTATCGATAGCCATGAAATTCACAAAGCAATGAGTCCATTTTTTACTACAAAGGAATCAGGGAAAGGAACTGGATTAGGCTTAGCAATATGTCAGCAAATTGTCCAGCAGCATAATGGTGAAATCGGTATTAAAAATAGTGTTAATGGTCTAATCGTAAAAATAACCATTCCTGGAGTTACAATATGAAAATATCAATTTTATTAGCTGAAGATGATGCCGAGTTAAATTCTGCTATTTCAGATGTTTTAAATGCAGCTAATTTTGATGTGGTTTCGACAAATACTGCTGAATTAGCATTAGATCTAGCAGAAAATCGTCATTTTGATTTGGCATTATTCGATTTGGTTATGCCAGGCATTACAGGAATTGAAGCTATTACCGCAATAAGAAGAATGCAACCTTGTATAGGCGTAGTTATAACTTCAGCTTTTGCGACTATTGATACAGCTGTAGAGGCAATGAAATGTGGTGCGGATGACTTTTTAACGAAACCATTCAATATGCATACACTTATAACGATGCTAAGGAGAGTACATGCGCAACATCAGCAAAACCAATCAATTGAAATTCCAGATAACGATAAATTATTTTTAGCTTTAGCCAATCCTATCCGTCGAACCGTTTTACAACAGTTGTATATACATAAAAGGCTGAAATTTATGGATTTGTGCCGATTAACTGGTGTGGAAAATCACACGCAGTTTAACTTTCACCTTCGGCAATTAAAACAATCAGGTCTAGTCGAACAAAGTGGGAGCAAGCTCTACTTTTTAACAACAAATGGTCAACATATTGCTCTTTTTGCTCGAAAACCTTTTTGAGTAAAATCATTAAAAAAACATATGTTTAAATTGTTTTTGTTAAATTTTTTTATCATAGTAACGATTTCTGCTAAATCCGCTAGACTAGAGAATTGATAGGTGAGCTTGGATACTGATGTTGAGATACTCATAAATGAGTATCCGTCAATAAAATTTATCGGAGCATAATGATGAAAACCAAAACCTATACTTATCGTTCAAGAGCCCCATTTCAAATTTTCTCTATTGAGAGTTCAGGTTAAATTGAAAATCTGCCAAAACTTCTATCTCAATACGGATAAGTTCTAATCGGCAAGTTTATAAGCTTAACCATCTTAATACGCTGTAATCATATTCAATTAAAATCGATTACGCGTCACTTTCACTGTAATATAATTACTAGTGTAGGGAGAACGTTTATGTTTAAAGGTTTTTTACGATACATCGCATGTATTTTTTTTCTTACAATATCAATTTCAGCTGAAGCCGAAGAAAATAAATATATAGGCGATAATCAATGTAAAATGTGTCATAACTCTGTTGCAAATAATTTTACGAATAATATTCATATAAAAGCACATGATAGTGCCTCCAGCACTGGAACGTGTGAGTCTTGTCATGGCCCTGGCGGAAACCATAAAAAATCAAAATCTAAAGAAGATATTCTAAATCCTGCAAAATTAGATAATCAACTGGCGTCAAAACAGTGCTTAAATTGTCATGAAAAGGACGCTCGTCATTGGAATGGAAGTTCCCATGATGCTATGGATGTATCTTGTGTTTCTTGTCATGACATTCATAGCAATAGTAATAAAAATCTACTCATAAAATCATCAATAGATGAAACTTGCTTAAGTTGTCATACAGAGCAAAGAGCTTTTACCTTAAAACGTTCTTCTCATCCCCTCAACGATCTCTCTAGAGCTGATGGGCAGGGCAACATGACCTGCGCAAGTTGTCATAATGCTCATGGCACTCAATCTGAGAGTTTAATTTCTGCAAATTCAGTCAATGATAAATGTTATGAATGCCATGAAGAAATGAAAGCACCTGTTTTATGGGAGCATTCACCCGTAAAAGAAAATTGCTTAAATTGCCATAATCCACATGGTTCTAATCATGAGAATTTACTAGTAGCGAAAGAACCTCGCCTTTGTCAACAATGCCATGAGCAGGGACGGCATCAGACACTTGCTGGTGATACGGATAGCTTTTTCATGACGAATCGTGGTTGCTCAAATTGCCATACTCAAGTACATGGCACTAACCATCCATCTGGCGTTAAGTTAAAAAGATAGATATCACTGAATTTAAGGATAATGTCATGAAAAGTTTATATTTTAAAACAGCATGCACAGTTTCGGTGTGTTGCACAATATTGGGTATGCAAATTGTCTATGCAGAAGATCTATTAGTTTCAGGAAATATGACTCCTGCACTAAATTATTTACATGTTAACGGAGATAAATCTGGTGTAGAAAAATATCGAGATTTGGATGGGGATTTAACTTTCGAAAATTTCTCATTATCAGGTGACAAAAATAATTTTTATTTCAATGTCAGCGGTAAGGATATTGCTCAGAAAGATCAGCAATTTTTGGCTAAAATGGGAGAATACGGCAAGTTTGCATTTTTACTCGACTGGACAGAAATTCCTAGAAACTCTCCGCAGGGCACATATCTTGGCACATTGACTCCTGGTGGATATTGGGCAATTGCTGATGCAACACAAGCAACCTTAGAAAGTAGCTTTACGCCCCTTAATCAACAACCAACAGATGCAGAACAAGACATACTTAAAAATTTTTTAGCTTCGGCTAATAAAGTTGATCTCCAAGTTCAGCGTAAGGAAGGCCGTATAGGTTTTACTTATAGTCCATTAAAAGATCTTGATCTTTATGCTGGATTTAGCCAAAAAACAAAAGAAGGTATGAGAGTCTTTTCAACTGGGGGATATAGTCGTGCTAAAAAGGGAGCGACAAGTCTAGGTGGGCTTGGGGAAAACTTCAGAGCATATGGGCTGGAAGTGCCTGGTTTAGTTGATCAAAAAACTCAAACGGTAGACCTGGGGCTAAAATATACGAAAGACCAGTGGTTTGCTGATGTAAACTATCGTTTTGTTACGTTTGATAATAAATCAGAAACCGTCACTTGGGATAGTCCTTTGATTCTTAATAGTCAAAATTTACCTGGTGGCTCTCCAATCAATCGTTTAGCCCAAACCCCTGATTTTCAGAGTAACAATTTAAGTTTTACAGGTGGAGTTACTGGATTACCACTTCGTAGTCGTTTTACTGCTACTTTCTCACGGGATATGGTAACTCAGGATGAAGATTTCATTCCTTATACAATCAATACGGGCATACTGGATACAGAAGGAAATATAGCTGCAACACGAGTTATGCCAGCTAACAGTTTAGATGGTGAGGCTGTGACGACCTTTGTTAATTTGGTGCTAAACTCCAATCCATTACCTAAAACATCACTGAATTTTCGTTATAAATTATATGATTATGACAATAATAGTGAACGTATTAATTGGGATGGATGGGTAGGTATTGGAGAAACGGTTTGGAAAGACTTTGACTATGTAAATCGAGTTCCAGAGTATAAAAAAACACAGTTTGGAATTGATGGAACTTATAGATTTACCCCTTCAGTAAAGCTTAAGGCTGAGCTATATCAGGTAGCATATGATCGTAACGATCATCGCTCCGCTGATAACAAAGAGGATATTGCGGCGGCCACATTACAAATATCCGCTACTGATTGGTCATTATTGCGTTTTGGATATCGTTATCAAGATAGAAAAATTGACGGTGAATATAATTCAGAAATTGAATTATCGCATGCAAGAGAAGAAACCCATATGTTTGACATGTCTGATAGACAACGGCAATCATTTAATGCCTACTTGGGGTTAGACCCAAGATCAGATATTAATATCGGTTTATCTCTAGCTTATACAGATGATGACTATGAAAAAGAAGGTATTTATGGTCTACAAACTGCTAACGCTTTACTACTAGGGGTAGATATTGGGTACATAATTTCTGAGTCAACACAATTGTCAGCTTATTACAGCAAAGATATTAATGATTCTAATCAATTAAATCGCTCGAAATCTGATGCTGTAGGTGATGGCTCATTTGGTGTACCTGAAAATGATTGGGCTACTGACTTACAAGATGCTACGGATGGTATTGGATTTACACTCGACTCGGTGATTATTCGCGATAAATTGGATATGTCATTAGGGTTGAATTATTCATCAGGTCGAGGTTCTATAGATACTAGCAACCCTAATTATGTTGTTGGTGTCACAACAAGTGGAGCTACAGCACAAATTTTGCCTGAAGTAAAAACGGATATTCTTGAGTTTAAAGCTCAGTTTAATTACAAGTGGACGGAAAAGTTAACTACAGGGTTACGATATTACTATAGTAAATTTGATCTTAGTGATTTTGCTTTAGATAATATGTCAACATACTTAGGTAACCAAAGTGATATTCAAGGTAATTCTCTAAGTCACTTTATTTTTATGGACTCAGTAAATGATGATTATGAATCTCACTTTATAGGGGTAACTTTAGGTTATAACTTCTAAGTCTTGAATGTTCAGGCTAGCGCAGAAGTGTCCAGTCTTTCGAATGGACACTTTTATTTTTTGTCAAATAAAAGTGTTACATCTGTAAATTTACAGCTTATGCTTGATTCAGCGTTTATGTGATGGGCACACATATTTTCTAGTTTTTGAATCGCCACTATTTCACTAGACAACTTTTAGCCTCATTAAAATACTGACGTTCATACTCTAACCGTGATAAGCCATGATTGGAACTATGCTGCCGTTTAGGGTTATAAAACATTAAAAATATCACTTTTAGCCGCTTCTCTTGTCGGATAGATCTTCCGTTTAATCCGCTCACGTTTTAACTGCTGAAAGAAGCTCTCTGCCACAATATTATCATGGCAATTATCGCGTTGACTCATGCTACCTTCCAATCCATGTGCGGTCAGAAATTCACCCCAGTCATGGCTAGTATATTTGCTTCCCTGATCTAAATGGACTAACACTTTACCTGTAGGCTTACGACGCCACACAGCCATTAAAAGCGCGTCTAATGCCAATTCTTTGGTTATTCTGCTGCCCATCGACCACCAAATAATACGATGAGAAAATAAGTCCATCACTGATCTGATACTTTGCTAAACTGTACTAGCTCAGACTTTACCCGAAAGGTAGATTGGGATTCGAATCCCCACCCAACCATCATTTCTTGTGATTATCATTCCTGCGCCGACATCTACTTCACAATTTGCAGTACTAGAACCCAACTACGCGCCGCAAGCTTGCTCTGTCGAGCCAGTGAGTAAGGCGTTTAACCATAGAAATTCTTATGCGAAATACACCTGAAACAGCCGACGTACTGACACGCTTTTGTCCCAAAGTGAGCTCGTGAATCTGTCTCTCACAGACAGATTCACGAATAAAGCCCAGAGATCTCGTGTTCGTTGTGTGCTGACGTGCTTCTGCTCCCCTAAGTGAGCAAGTAGTATGGGATAAATCAAAATCTGACTATTTATGCAGTTTTATGTGCATAGGTGAAGTCTATCGACATAATCAAGTTATTTGCTTCGAAAACAGCTGAAACCTACTCGTTAACACGCAGTTTCTGCATGTTAATACATATTAAAATGCAGACGTCATTTTTCTTGATGCTTAGCACTTGTATTTTTCTATGGCTAAAAGTCATCTAGTGAAGTAGTGGCGATTCACTTCGGTGACTGGCGTTGTTGCCTAAATGAATGAACCTTCCACTTCAGATGGGATCAGATCTTGTGAATACCAAACAGGAACCGCTTTGACATCCTCCCCCCTAAAGGATGTCAAGCTCTCAGAACATCTGAGTATTTGCCTTGAAGCTTTTGCGTCTCGTTTCAACTCGATTACTGACAGCCGATAATCTGCAACGTGCCTATTTGAGTGGATCTATAGTCCACCGATTTTGTTTGTCTTTGGGATCTTGGTCCCAAAATTTAAGATTTGTTTGAATTGAAGGTCATAACAGCTCAACTTAATATGTATAATAAACGCACCTTATTTATCATCTGCTACTAGGCTGAAAACTATGCTAAATATTGGTGATCCTACACAAACCGAACGAACTCATGCGTTATGGCGACTTGGCTTTAGACCTTTTTTTCTTGGGGGAGCAATAGTAGCTGCGTTATATATCCCTTTGTGGTTAATAACTTGGTTTACTCCTCAATATAGTTTTTTTCCTTCGTCATTTTGGAGTAAAGTATTGCCCCTATGGTGGCATCCACATGAAATGTTGTTCGGTTTTGCAATCGCAATTGTTTGTGGTTTTTTACTTACTGCTGTTCAAAATTGGACAAATCAACCCACATTAAAGGGATGGCCACTTGCATTGACCTTTAGTTGTTGGTTGCTGGCACGATTATTACTTTTACTCCCTATTCAAATTCCACTCATCTTACCTGCATTGTTTGATTCATTGTTTCTTGGCTTGGCAAGCCTTACCCTATGGCGCTGTATTTATAAGGTTAAGCAATGGCGTAATATTGGTTTTCCAATTATGTTGTTTGTTGCACTCGTGATTAACAACATCAGCTATTATGCTCTATTTGAACGTGACTTCATCCTTGCCAATCAAATTTGGCAGGCCATGTTATGGTGGTTAGCCTTACTTATCACAATTGTTGGTGGGCGCGTCATTCCGTTTTTTACTGCTATGCGCATTAAGGCAACCAAAGCTGAACCCTTAACTTGGATTGAGTACCCACTTATCGTGACTATGATCTTGCTTGTTATTCAATCACTCATTCATTTCATCCCTCTTGAAGTTGCACGAGGCTTATTGTTGATTGCCGGGCTTTTGCAGCTTGTCCGATTTGTACGCTGGTTACCCCATAAAACACTGACGGAACCTATGCTGTGGTCCTTGCATCTTGCCTATTTAATGTTGCCACTTAGCCTGTTAGCCATGAGTTGGTATCTCGATAATGAATATGCCTATCGCAGCCTGCTTCACCTATTTGCTATTGGTTGTATGGCTACCCTGTGTCTTTCGATGATCTCCAGAGTGTCACTCGGACACACGAGCCGAAATATTTATGAAGGCCCGAAAATGATTTTGGCATTTATCTGCCTACCATTAGCGGCACTGCTCAGGGCATTGATGCCCATCTGGTTTCCGGCCCACTCCCAAGTATGGTTATGGTTGGCTGGCACTTGCTGGTTTATCGCATTTGCACTATTTGTATGGCATTACCTGCCTATTCTCACCCGCCCCCGTATTGATGGGCGCCCAGGTTAATATTGATGTTCTGACAAAAGGATACAAAGTGAAAATTTATTTAAAAACAGTCATATTACTCAAGCTGATTGGCTTTCTCGTTATTGCTACATGCACATCTGTAGCGGCTTCTGATACCAGCAATCAACAAAAATATCCTAATCAATATCAATCTTGGCAAGCCACATCTGAACAAGTTGAGCGCGAGGATATGCTCGCAAATTATCCTGCCAGTATCATACTCTGGGCAGGATCTTCCTATGCAAAAGAGTACCATAGCCCACGGGGACACCATTTCGCCGTTGCCGATGTGACACAGACTTTACGTACAGGAGTGCCCCCTAAAGCAGGAGAGAAGGGCTTATCCGCCAGTTGCTGGACCTGTAAAACACCTGATGCGCCCAGATTGATAGAACAATTGGGATTTGAAGGGTACTCTGCCAAAAACTTTACCGATTTGGGCAAAGAGATCCAAAGTGTCGTCTATTGCAGCGATTGCCATGAGTCTGGTACACAGAAATTAGCCTTACCTCGCCCACATGCTCAAGATGCAATGGCCAAAGTTCACTTGCCATTCGATAAACAAGATAAAAATATGCAAGGCGCACAGGTGTGCGGTCAGTGTCATGTGACTTATTATTTCCGTCCAGAAAAAAGTAATGTCGTTAATATTCCTTGGATTTTTGGTAGTACCGCCGATGATATTGAAAAATATTACGACACTCGCCGCTTTTTTGAATGGATCCACCCCATTTCAAAAACGCCCATACTCAAAGCACGTCATCCTGAGTTTGAGCACTGGAGTCGTAGTAAACACGCCGAAGTCGGTGTCACTTGCATTACTTGCCATATGCCAACCCAGCAGGATGCAAAAGGTGTTGAATTTACGAGCCATAAAGTTGATAAGGCCTTACCGCACTTTGATAGTAGCTGCAGCGGCTGCCATAGCAGCAAAACCAAAATCGAAACTAAACTCGCGGCGAATAAGTTAACTATTGAAACAAAAGCCCGCGAAGTTGAAGCTCTGCTCGTCAAAGCCCACTATGAAGCCAAAGCGGCATGGGATGCTGGTGCGAAATGGGATAACATGAATGAGCCTATTATGGCGATACGCCACAGTCAGTGGCGGTGGGACTTCGCGATGTCTTCACATGGTTTGTATGCACATAATCCAGAGGAAGGTAAGCAGCTTTTAGATAAAGCCATCGAACAAGCGAGCGAAGCACGTCATCTGCTCGCTGGAATATTGAAGCAACTTAACGTGACCCAAGTTAGCTATCCAGATATCAGCACTAAAGAAAAGGCCCATCAAGCGATAGGATTAGTTGAGGCCAATTTAATTAAAGAAAAACAAAAGTTTATTGAGAATGATGTTAAGAAACACTGGCAACCAGTTAGTCAATATGGTTATTAGTAATTGACATCCTCCCCCCCCCCTAAAGGAGGTGGATTCCTACCGCTAGACGGCCATGCACAGCCGCAAGAATGTTCTTCGCTGCTTTGATATCTCTATCATGCGTAGAGCCACAACTGCTACAAGCCCATTCTCTTATTCGCAGACCTGCTCTACCTTTCGGACTGCTGGCGGGGATTTCCCCCCAGCACGAACAAGTTTGGGTTGTGTAACTTTCGTTGATTTCTTCAAAAACAACCCCTGCGTGAGCGCATTTATATTCCAGCATTGTTTTGATCATTCCCCAGCCTGCATCCAAAATGGACTTAGCCATTTTGGTTTTGCCAAACCTAGGGAATTGACGTCACCAACGAAAATCGCCGCGTTTTCATTGACTAGCTGGCGACTGTATTTATGCAAGTCATCCTTCTACGATTGTGGATTTTGGCGTGGTTCGCTTTCGCTCGTTGTTGTTTGTTCGCCCGTTGAGCGATGCCTAATGGCCGCTCTAGCTTGCGATATTGCCGACCAGTGACACCGTCGCCATTGCTATCCGTTGCGGCCTCTTTACAGCCAAGGTCGATACCGACACTGGCTGTACCTGAGCTTTGATATGTATATACTGGCATTAAAGTACCAGCGGCCGCGAGCATCCTCGTTGAATGAGGCCGTTTTGAACTGGTATTGACTCAGGCCGTAGCTATCCCACACGCTGTAATAGCGACCATTGAAAAACACTTGGCTATTTTTCCATTTTGCCGCCCCCGTGTTTACTGGTATCCAGCAAAGTGAGCGTTTAGCACCGCCAGATTTGCGCCAGTTCAACTTGGCTTTTTTAAACTGTTTTCTACGAGAAGCGTACTCTTTGGCAATACATTGAAGCGTCTGATGTGGGAGAGGAATAAAGTTTCTTACAATGACGGGTTGATGTAGGAAAAGCATCTTACACACATAAATAAATCTGAAAAACAATTATTCACTGACTGTACTGTGTATGGTCAGTGGTTTTCTGGGGGATTTATGTATCTCATACAATCGAGCGACGTTTACAAGCAGACAGAGTCATCGGTCATTGATAGCAGCTATCAATGTAGCCCTGTAGCGGGAAATATTGGCTCACTACCGACGTTGTTTAATCAAGATGGTTCATTCAACCAGAGACGCTGAAGTTATGCCGAATTTGCTCAAGCAAACCCATCGCAAAATCCGCAATATCTCAGGTGATGGTGCTTACGACACAAGAGCCTGTCACGATGCCGTTCGTAGAAAACGGGCTTTAGTACTCATTCCACCGAGGGAAGGTGCCGCGCTCTGGGAACAAGGTCATCCGCGTAACTTAGCGGTCAGTTGGCAACAGCTTCATGGTTCAAATAAACAGTGGAAAAAACGGTATGGTTATCATCGGCGGTCAATCTCAGAAACAGCAATGTACAGAGTGAAGCAACTACTTGGTGGCAGATTGAGCCTGCGAAATTATAACGGTCAGGTAGGAGAAACTTACGCGATGATAAAGGCGTTGAACAAACTCACTGGGCTAGGCATGCCTGAAACTTACCGTGTAGTTTAATATTCAAACGATTATGAGGAGCTTTGCTCGCTGAATCGATTTAGGAAACAAAGCCTCGGTGACTGCTAACAAAGCGCTTCACACGGACAAATTACTCGCTGCGCTCCTAATTTTCCGGTGAGCGCGGCGTTCTCTCCATAGAAATTTTAATCCGAAACTGAAGAGTTAGAGCAAAGGGTCTATGACGCTTTGTCCCAAAGTGAGCTTTATGTGTTCGTTGTGCGCTGACATACTTCTGTTCGCCTAAGCGAGTAAGAAGTCAGAGATGAGTCAAAATATGAATTTTTATGCAGTTTCATGTGCATAAATGAAGTCTATCGACATAATCTAGCTATTTACTTCGACAACAGCTAAGAAATCGCGTGTAAACACGTGATTTCTGCATGTTAATAGTTATTAACATGCAAAATTTTCTGCGTTATGTTACTAGAAAATGTAATCATTAAAGAAAATCAGCATCTCGAATACAGTTCCCCAAGGCATCATCGCAAGTGATATCTAATGCTTTAAAAATGACATGAAGTACTTGTACATCCAAGTTTTCAACATTTCTATTTTCAATTTCCCAAAGTAAAACCTTACTTAAACCTATTTTTCCCGCGACATTATCCAATGATAACCCTTTATTTAACCTAGCAATTCTCAGTTTATTACCAATATCAAAATTAGTATTGATTTTCATTGTTACAAGATACTCTTAAGTAAGGCGTTACATTTAAAAAATTTTGTATATTATTTCTTGCACCCAGTATTTAAACGTAAAACTAGATAAAAATGATTGCTCAAATGCCATAAAACTCTCTATTACTAACCAATGAATATTACTATTCTAATAATTTCAAAAACTCTGTGGTCAATAGCCTTGTTGGTGCAGTAAGAAATCGATTTAACTGAAACGATATCAATATACATAGCCCATAAACCTTGGACAGTGGGTTCACAAGTTTCTGACGAGACTAATTGATAACGCGAAACTGTAAATTAATGTTTTAAAACGAAAAATCCAACTTCAGGCTTATCGCAAGTATCGTTTTGCAGTGAATCTTCTCACTCGGGGGTATAAAACAGATCCAAGTTCGAGTAAGCACATCGAGCAACAATGAAGTACAAGCGGCCACTATTCTGAAGACCATCACTGTAAATGTGAGTCATTTTTTCACATTTGACATTAATGATTAAATCTCTCGAGTTTCTTTTAGGCGTTCTTCACGTGCTATCTTAACGGCTATTTTTGTCAGTACATTAGCTTGACCTTTAGCGCTCACTATCACTAACGTGCCAAGACAAAAAAATGTGACGCTATATGCAAACCACACATAAAAGCCGTAGCCGCCCATATTCAAAAACTCACTAAATGATTCAAATTGCATTATTTTATTCCTTGAGCTTTCGCTAGTTCACGTACCCACGGACGCATACTATTTCGCGCCAGCACTTCCGCTTTAAATCTAATGGTTGAAATAGCGATAATTAATACCCCAAAGCCAAAGATATTTAGCAATAAGGGAATAAGCATTTCAGATGGCATCGCCGATTTTTCAGTAATCTTAATCGTCGAAGGCTGATGTAATGAACTCCACCAATCGACAGAATATTTGATAATAGGAATGTTTATTACGCCCACTATTGCCAAAATCCCCGCAGCCCGAGCGGCTAATACCTTATCTTCAAATGAGGCATATAACGAAATCACCCCAAGATACAGGAACAGTAAGACTAATTCCGAAGTTAAACGAGCATCCCACACCCACCATGTTCCCCACATAGGTTTACCCCAAGTTGCGCCTGTTACAAGGGCTATCAAGGTTAAAACCGCACCGACGGGCGCAATTGACGCTACGGCCCAATCAGCCACTTTAACTTTCCATACTAAGCCAATAAATGCTGCGCAAGCCATGCCCATATATGCCACCATCGACATTGAGGCTGAAGGGACATGCACAAAAATAATACGGTAACTATCACCTTGTTGATAATCGGTGGGTGCAAATATCAATCCCCATGTGGTACCTACGGCGACTAACGCCAGTGCAAGGCCGATAAACCAAAACTGTAACTTTACAGCTACTTGATACGCACACTCAGGCTCGGCGTAAGGATGAAGCCATTTCAACATAATCACTACTCACTTTGAAAAACGTCAAGTGCTATTGGGTCGGAATTAATAAACTGTTCTACTTAAGCTATCCTAGCTTGCAGCTCAAAAAGTATCAGTTCGAACCAATCCGGACCCACCAACAATTAACCAATTAAAATTAATTCATTAACAATGCGGGCTGCAAAGTATGCGAGGAAAATTAATACTGCACCGCTTAAGGTATAAATAATTGCTGTACGAATTTTGCAGCCTTTAGAATACTGCTGCCACAACATCACTACATATACCCACCACGCTAAAACAGACAGCACCATTTTATGGCCCATGCCGCCGACAAAGATATTATTGAGGGAAATAAAGCCTGTGCCGATCGACAAGCTCAACAATACCATCCCCATGATCACTAGCTGATAGAGCTGCTTTTCTAACGTCAGTAATGGTGGCATCGAAGGTGTTTTAATTAGTTGTTTGGTCTTCAATTTATTCAAGATGACCCATAATTGTATCGCATACAGCGCCGCAATCATTAAGGTACTAAAGGCCATCAAAGATAAAATTACATGTGCCAGTACAGCTGGTTGTGAGTCAAAATGGCTAACATAAGTTGAAGGAATGAGGAACATCAGGCCCACTGAAACGATAGCGCAACAATATACCACAGGCACCACTACCATCACTTTTAATCGAAAAATTAGCACAGTAAATGTGAGTGCAATTAACCAATTCACCAATGAAAATACATTACTCACACTAAAATTTTGTCCTTCAGGGGTAAATATCGCCTGTGCCAATACCACAGCATGTAACACCACAGCTATAGCTCCCGTAGCAGTGGCAAGGGGGCGATGAGGACCACTAACGTGAAATAGTCGCCTTGATACGACTATCAGTGCAACAAAATAAAATATCATTGTTAAAACGAAACAACCTAGCATAGTGTGCAACCCTATCAACCAACCACCATTAAATTAAAAATGAGCAAAACCATGCAACATGTGACATTGACGCGCAGACAATGTAGCTAAACATTAATAATGCTGCGATCCCCGCAAGTAGTTTTTGACCTCGGTGTTGCCACTTAATCGCCAATATACCAAGGCCGATGTAAACCACTAACGCGATTAATTTAGCGATTAACCAACCCTGTTCGAGTACATTCATTTGTAATATTGCTATCAGTAGGCACCCCGTTAAAAACAATAAAGTATCGTTAATGTGAGGTAACACTTTCAAACACCGAAATTGCACCCCTGCATTTCCATGAAATGAACGTAGCCAACGGTAGCTAAATAGCGTCACGCTGACTAACGCCAACGTAATGTGTAGATATTTTATTAGGGTGTAATAGGCAATCATTTGCTTATCCTTTATTAAATGTCGAAACGTCATTGAATGTAGGCATACCATAGCTACCTACTTAACCTTAGATGAATAACAGATTGAATAGAGAAGTAATTTACACTTCAATATTGCGCAATTATATTGATAATAATGTCTCGTTTGGTAATCTACCTAATATCTAACTGAAAAATTTTAGATCCTAT
>NZ_JAKZGV010000051.1:0-30250 GCF_022557375.1 Shewanella sp. MM_2022_3 | reverse complement strand
CTTAATTGAATGTGGTGGACTGCTATCTATTAGTTAATTTATTGTTATTTAAGGATTGTGGCGTAGCGTGATATTGAAAGTTAGAAATGACTAATGCATAAATGGTATCAATAGATTAAATATTCTAATGACAAAATTTAAATAATCTCATTATCCAGCCCGTGGATTATCAGGCAAAATCCGTTTTTTATGCATGGGTAATAAGTAGTTTAAATGCAAGAAGCGCAATTTATCGGATTATTATGGCTGATTGGGATTTTGGCTGAGGCCATGACTGGGGCATTAGCCGCTGGCCGTAAGCAGATGGATTTATTCGGCGTAGTCATTATCGGTTGTGCTACCGCTATCGGTGGCGGCACCTTACGAGATATGTTACTTGGAAATTACCCTTTGATTTGGGTCGAGAATGTCCACTATCTAATTGCGATTGCATTTGCATCTTTGTTAACCGTCGCGATTGCGCCAGTTATGCGTTATTTGTCTAAGCTGTTTTTGGCAATCGATGCCTTAGGCTTAGCGGTATTCTCAATTGTTGGCGCGCAAAAGACCCTGATGCTTGGTTTTAGTCCAACTATTGCGGTCGTTATGGGATTGGTTACCGGTGTTTTTGGTGGTGTTATTCGCGATATTCTTTGTAATCAAGTGCCTTTGATTTTTAAGAAAGAGCTCTATGCGGTAATCTCACTCTTTACGGCGGGGTTATATATCACGCTAAACGCCTATCAATTGGCTGAATGGATTAATCTATTAATTTGCTTAAGTTTTGGATTTAGCTGGCGGATGTTAGCATTACGCTATCATTGGTCTATGCCTACCTTCGACTATCAAGCCAACGGCGACCAACATACGCACTAGTAAAAAATAGGGCATTAAATGCCCTATTTTTATGCTTATTACTGTGCTTGAATGGTTTTTAGCGCCTCTAGCGCGGCATCATAGTTTGGATGCTGGGTAATGTTGGGTACTAATTCTTGGTACTTGAGTTTACCTTCGGCATCGACGATGAAAATCGCCCGTGCAAGTAAGCCATAATCTTCAATTAACAGACCATACTTCTCGCCAAAATCACGCCAAACAGAATCGGATAACACTTTAATATTTTCGACATTCTCAACTTTACAAAAACGTTTTTGCGCGAAAGGTAAATCCGTGCTGATGGTTAGCATGACGACATCATCAGAAAAGTGGCTGACCTCACTATTAAAGCGTTTAGTTTGTAACGCACAAACACCCGTATCCAAGCTAGGCACTGCACTAATCAGGATGGTTTTTCCCTTAAAGTCGGTTAAGTTGATTGGATTGAATTTATCATCAACGACTTTAAATCTTGGGGCCATTTGCTCAAGTTGAGGTAATTTTCCTTCTAGGGTGACAGTCTTTTCACCCATCATTACTTGGGTTTTATTGCTGGCAATCGCCATTGGGCTGAGCAGCATTAAACTAAAAACACAGCCAGCGGCCAGAAATGAAACATACTTTGGCATATTCTCTCTCTTACTCAGATATGTGTGCATATTCGGTTAAGGTACGCCAAAATCCGGCTTATCACCATAAAAAAGGCCGGTTTTCACCGGCCTTCTAATATCACTGCTGATTATTTGCTCTCGGGCAGTTGTTTTACATGAATATCCATTTGTGGAAATGGAATTTCAATATTGGCTGCATCAAGCGCATTTTTGATTTGTTCTAAAATCTCGAAACGAGCTGTCCAGTAATCCGCCGTTTTTACCCAAGGACGAACTACAAAGTTAATTGAAGAATTTGCTAGTTCAGACAGACCCACGGTGTAACCCGGTTCTTTCAGCACATATTGGTTGTTATCTAAAATCTCGGTTAAAACTTTTTTAGTCTGGGCAATATCCGCAGAATAAGACACGCCAATGACTAAATCGATACGACGATTTTCTAAGGCTGAGTAGTTGGTGATCGTGCCATTCATGATTGAAGAGTTGGGCGCAACGATAACCTTATTATCTGGCGTGCGTAATTTAGTTGAGAAAATGGTGATTTCATCAACAGTGCCAGCAATACCAGCAGCTTCAATATAGTCACCCACGCGACATGGGCGGAATAACACCATTAACACGCCTGAAGCAAAGTTAGATAATGATCCTTGCAGCGCTAAACCTATCGCTAAACCGGCGGCACCGATAACCGCGACTAAAGATGCGGTTTGCACACCAATTTGGCCTAAGGTGGCGATAATGGTGAAGACAAACACAACAGCCCACGATAAGTTGGCTACAAAAGAGACCACCGTTGGATCAACTTTGCGGCTGTTGAGTAGCTTTCGCACTACCTTTTGCGCAACGCCGGAAAAATATTTACCGACAAAAAAGATAACAAGGGCAAATAAGATCTTCACTCCATAGGTCATGATCAGATCTGGAGCCTGCTTTAATAAGCCTTCAAGGTTTTCCATTAAATTACTCCCTAAAAATACGCTAACAAAACTACTTATTATTGACGAAAAATTGTACTCGTCGATTTAATCTGCGACCTTCGCTGGAACGATTATCTGCTACTGGTTCAGATATACCTTTACCGACAACGGTAAAGCGATTTGGGTTGAATCCATAGTCTTCAACCAAAATTTGTTTCACATTTTGCGCACGTTGAAGTGATAACTGATAATTAAACTCAGGTGTGCCGACAATATCTGTGTGCCCAACCAAGATTAAATGAACATCAGTATTTGACTCTAAAAATGCTTTGACTAAGGCTAATGCTTTCCACTGCGATAAATCTACCTCTGCTATCGCAAACTCAAAATACACAATGGCTGTCTCAATATGATGACAATCAGGAGCTGAATAGGTGCTGGGGTCATTGAGATTACATTGAATATTAGTGGCCGTGGCTTCGACTTCATAAACACAGCCATTTGCCATCACCGTAGTGTTAGTGGTTGTGTTGGGGCAGGCATCTTTAATATCGGGCACGCCATCTTGATCTGTATCCTGCCACGCATAAGCTGGTAGCATTAGGGTTAAACTCAATGCTAAAGAGGCTAGTTTAATCCATTGCATTACGGATATATTCACCACAAATCACCTTATGTTTAATATCTAGCAGTCAAAATCACTAGGAGATTGGCATTGCTTTAGCAGGAGCATCCTAGTTGGCTATTGTAGCTTTTAAACGTTATAACGCCAAGTTTTGCCATTTATTCGATATAAATCAATTATATCAGATTAAATTTTGCATTAGGTTGTATGTTTTATCGGCAGCTATATCAGCAAGCTATACAATTTTTTTCTTTAAGGCTAGAGTCGCGAGGCGTGTTTGATATGCGCATAGGGGATAGGCAGAAGAAGTTGAGGACAAAATGATAGATTTACGCAGTGATACTGTAACCCAGCCTACTGAGGCAATGCGTTTAGCCATGGCGAGGGCTGAAGTGGGTGATGATGTTTATGGTGATGATCCGAGCGTTAACCGTTTACAGGACATGGCCGCCGAGATGTTTGGTTTTGAGGGAGCACTTTTTACGGCATCTGGCACCCAAGCCAATCTACTGGCTTTGATGTCGCATTGTGAGCGCGGGGATGAATATCTATGCGGTCAGCAAGCTCATAACTATAAATTTGAAGGTGGTGGTGCGGCGGTGTTAGGTAGTATTCAACCACAACCGCTAACAAATCAATTAGATGGGACTATTGCTCTTAGCGAAATTGAAGCGGCAATCAAGCCTGATGATATTCATTTTGCCCGAACGCGCTTGCTGAGTTTGGAAAATACTATCGGGGGGAAAGTGTTGCCCCAAACTTATCTTGCCAATGCGCAGGCACTGGCTTTTCAGCGCGGTTTAAAAATTCATTTAGATGGTGCAAGAGTGGCTAATGCCGCAGTGGCACAAGGGATCGCTATTGCTGATATCGCCGTACACTTTGATTCCGTTTCGATCTGTTTATCAAAGGGATTATGCGCGCCAGTCGGATCGTTACTCTTAGGCGATGAACGCCTCATTAAAAAAGCGACGCGTTGGCGAAAAATGCTTGGTGGCGGTATGCGTCAAGCTGGGATTCTAGCAGCTGCGGGGGAGTTAGCTCTAACTGCGCAAGTTGAAAGATTGGCAGATGATCATCAAAACGCTACATATCTGGCCCAACAGTTAAGCCTATTAGACGAGTTTGAAATTGACTTGCCATCCGTTCAAACCAATATGGTGTTTGCAACCTTAGCTTCTCATATCGATGAACAGTCCTTAGCGCAACGCTGTCGTAATGAGGGCATTTTGATTAGTCCTGGGCGTACCATACGTTTTGTTACCCATAAAGATGTCTCGCGCCAGGATATTGATAAAGTACTGCGGGTTTTTAAATTACATCTGCAGGCGTAATTGATTAAAGTCCAAGTTAAACCTTGGGCTTTTCTTTGTTTTCAGTTCAGCCTATTGCGGATTTAAAAATCAATCGTTGAATTGTGAACCAGATGCAAGGCGAATTTTTTAAGCCTATCTATACTAAAAACAATAACATTAAACCATCAAGGGAAAGCTAGGTTGAAACCTAATAATACTAATAAAGGGGTTGATTACTGGACAAAACGGATAAGTGAGTTGGAAATGCCAGCGCTTTGTTCCACCGTCCAAACGTTAGAAAAGCTTGCCAAGGATGACGTTTCTTCACTTGCCTTATTAGGGCGTAGCGTGATGCATGATAACGCCCTCACATCACGTATTTTACGGGTCGCAAATAGCGCTATTTACCATAAGGGCAGTACGCAAATTTCTACTGTAAGCCGAGCCGCTATTGTGCTTGGTTTTGATGCAGTTCGTAATATTTGTATCACTGCACAATTATTATCTAGCTTGTTAGAAAGTAAAAACCTCTCGCCTTCAGTATATCAAAGATTAATCAAATTAATGGCTAAGGCATTTCAAGCTGCCATGTTAACTCGGATGATGCTGAGTCATTATGATGATGATATTCAAGAGGAGGCCTTTATAGCCTGTTTGCTTTTTCATATTGGTGAGAGTGCGTTTTGGAGTATCGGGGGAGAATTTACCGAAACCCTCGATAGCCAATTAACGAAATGTGAAACTCCAGCAGAAGAGCGAACTCTTATTCGTGAATCATTAGGTACCTCTTTTTCACAGCTAACCCAGAGTATTGCTCGCCATTGGGGATTGGGGGAATTATTGATCCAAGCGGTAAATAATCCCGATGACTCTCGTCCTGAAATACGCTGTATATTTTTAGCGGATAAACTTTGCGAAACGCTCTCTGTGGCGATACCAGATCAGATCGATCTTGAGAAATTTATAACTCAAGCGGCCAACTTTACCGGGCTGGATGAGAGTGAATTTACCTTAAGAATGCAGCGTTGTACCAAGGCGACCCATAAATTAGCTGAAGCCTATGGCGCTAAAGTGTTGATTGACTATCTACCTGATCCCAAGAGGCTCGATAAGCTTGAGTCTCGTTTGCCAGAAGTAGAACTACCGATTTTTGCCGCCAATTTAAATATCCAATTAGCTAAACTGCGTGAGCTTACCGCTTTTGCAATCAATAAAGCCGATTTTAATCAAATCATGCAAACCGTACTTGAGGGTATTTTAGAGGGGGTTGGAGTTGATCGCTGTGGTGTGTTGCTGTTGTCTCCTAGCCGTAAACAGCTACAGCCAAGAATTATGCTTGGCAGAGATGCAGAGGAAATGAAACGATTATTTATTATCGAACTTGGGGATAAGAAGGGGTTATTTCCAATGGCGATGGAGCATAAGGAGTCACTTTGGGTTGATAATCCGAGTGCCAAAAAATGGCAAGAACAATGTCGTGAGTTAAAAGTGCAATTGCCAGAGTCGGGTTTTTTAGTGGCGCCCTTGTTGGTGGATAATAAAGTGATCGGCTTTTATTATGCAGACAGAGGACCATCTGAGAGGTGTTTTACAGAAGTGGATTTTCAAGCTTTCATCCACTTCTCACAGCTGGCAAATGTGTGTTTTACCGTGTCCTTAAAATAACGATTTACTGTGCTTTTTTAATTTCAGCAGTGATTTTTTTCGCTATACCATTGGGGATGGGAAAACTTAAATGATATTGAGCTATTTTCCATTCTCCATTGGTTTTGATTAATGTTCCTGTACCACGACTCACGCCATAACTCGGACTATTGAGCAGTTCGTCGAACAGAATTACATCACCATGTTGCACTAAATGGCGCGAAGTTAAATCGTAGCGCCAGCCTTTTGTGGGACGGGAATAGTGTTCAAATTCTGCCATTCCCCAACGTTCATTCGCATCCGTTCCGATAAAAATCCCATCCTGACGATACAGTGAAAAATATTTATCCCAATCGGCACTACTGGAATATTGATTCAATTGATCAAGTACTTGAGCTGCGGCTTGTTCATCGGCAGATGGGACTGATATGCCGCTTGTTGCTGGTATGATGGCATTACTATCATTAGCATGGTTATTCGCGCTGAAGAGTAACGCGACCACAACAAGAATGAACATAGTGGTACAGAATCGACTTGAATTTTGCCGAGTGGCATTATGCGAAGTGGCTGAAAGATGTTTGTATTTAGCTATTATTGTCATAGGGTATTCCTTGTGTTTATTACTTTGTAATGACATCAGTGCCAATTGAGCGGATCAACTTGATAGAAATGACTTAATTCTCGGTAAAGTGCTGGATGTTCTTGGTTGAGTTCTGCTGGTTTTTCAAAAAAAACTTCGGTCGCTACGGCAAAAAATTCTGCTGGGTTGGTAGCCCCATAGCCATTAAATAGGGCTGGTTTACCGACGGCAGTATCTTCAACTAGTTCATTAAATGCTTGATTAAATACGCTTGACCAAGACAGATAATCTTGGCCACGAGCTAAAATTGGGGCGCCATTGGCGTGGCCATCCTCTTGATCTAATTGATGGGCAAACTCATGGATGACAACATTGTTGCCATCGTGTGGATTGGCAGCGCCTTCAAGCGTATTTTTCCATGAAAGTATTACTTGTCCCTGCTCCCATGATTCTCCAGCGAGTACGTTACGTTGCTCCCTGATTAAGCCTGATGGATCTTGTCGTTGGCTGTCGACTATAAATGCATCGGGGTAGACCAAAATTTGTCTTAGTTTAGGGTAGAAATCGGTCTTGCGATTAAGTAGCAGTAGGCATGCTTGGGCAGCAATAGTGACTCGAATTTCATCGGTTATGAGTAAACCATCGCAGCCAACAAAATGCTTTTCATCTAAAAATACCTGAATATGACGTTTAAGTTGCAATTGAAGATCTGCAGGTAATGCATGAAAAAATGGAAGTCTTCTTTTTAGTATTGCTCGCCAAGTCTTTGGAAAGGGGCTTGCCATCACTTGTTTACGACGGAGGTTTTTGCGCCAACGACTGGAGGCCAACCAAGCAATCGCAATGAGGCCAAATATTAGAATCGTTAAACTGGCGAGCATAGTCCCTCAGTGTGGTATTGGTGTCAGTTATATTAGCTAATGGGGATTGAGCGTACTGAACTCAATCCTTTGGTTAAAAATAAAACGCTTTCAGTGAGCGGCTTAATGCGGGATGAGTGGTGTTAGTGAGCGCCAATGAAGACTTCTGTGCGATTTCGCCCTGCTAGTTTGGCACGATAGAGCGCCTCATCAACATGGCTTATCAGCTTGTTTGCATCGAGTAATTGCGGAGGTTGCCAGCAGGCAATTCCTAAGCTAATGGTGACAATCCCCATGTTTGATGAGCCTTGATGGGGAATATGCAAGTCTATAATGGTTTCGCGCAGATGTTCGGCAATTTTGTAAGCATCTTCAATATGGCTTGAGGGCAAGAGTAACATAAATTCTTCACCACCATAGCGAGCTAGAATATCTGTGGGACGTTGTAGAATTGCTTTGGTGGCCTCGACGATCTGTTTTAAGCATTGATCACCGACAACATGGCCATATTGATCATTAAATTCCTTAAAGTGATCTAAATCGAACATCACAATACTCAATGGCATATTATGATCGTTGGCGTAACTCAATTCTTTTAGTATTTGGCTATCTAAATAGCGGCGATTATAGCATCCAGTGAGTCCATCGGTTTCTGCCATCGCTTTAACTTGAGCTGCGTAAGTTTTTAGGGTTTCAAGTGAACTCACCATTTGTTGCAGTTCAAGGTTATCGGTAATCGGCATTTGGGTATCGAGTTTTTCATTGGCGATGGCATTCATTGCATCACGAGTCTCAATCACGGGTTTAATAATACCTTTAGCAATAAAGTGCCAACTGGTGAGCCAGATAAAAAAGCAATAAAGAATACCTCCACAAAAGATGAGGATGACAAACGAGGTACTATCACTCTTGAGATCGGTGCCTGCGATCTGAATTTCATCTTCAACATGGTTGACTAACTCTTGGGTGAAGGTTGCTATTTGCCTCGCTGCACTGGCTTGATAGCCAAAATGAGCATTGGCTATTTGAGTACTTTTTAAGGCATTACGGGATAGCTCAAATAAGTTGTCATTGCCAACCATGTTTTGTTTTATTTGCGATAACCAGTTGAGATAAATTGTATTACTCGAATGCATAGACGCGACGATATTTTCCATTTGAATAAGTCGTCGCATCGCTTCCCGTTGAAGGTGATTTAACGTCGCTATATTTGGGGTATTTTTTACTTCATCTAATAACACAAACAGGTGCTCACCTTGGTGCAGGTATTCCGAAATAGCTTGATGTTCTATCTGATTGTCGGTAATTCCACTGAGATCTTTATGGTCAACTAATAGAGCGAAACGTTCATGGGTCTGATTCAGTTGAGTCTGCATTTCATCAGAAAATGCTGATGACATACCGGCCAAATTTGTTTGAATATTTTGTGCCTGTAACTTTGCCTGTAAAGCACTGTCCGTAAGCGTATTGAGCAATGGGAGTTGTTGTTGATAATAAAGCTGAGTATCAATCGTTGTGTTTAGGGCTTGATACATCTCGGGAGTGGTTTCAAGACTTAGTAATACCTTTGTATCTTTTAACAAATGCTCCCATTGATTAGTTAACTCTGAAAGTAGGGACAGTCGTTGTTGCTCAGTATCATAGTGGTTTAATTCTGTGGTGATAATTTGCAACCTTTCACTGTTTTTCGCTAGTTGCAGCGCAGTGGTGACTTTCACGACATCACTATTTACCAGTTGCTCAATTTCAGTTCTCAATTGTTGTGACAATAGGATAGCGATAATGCCATTGAGTGACGCCATGCCGAGAATAATATAGAAGGCTAGCGTAATTTTCTGTTTAAGACTGGTCAGTCGTTTTGAGTTCATTTGTTTTTCTTGTCGATTGCAGGGACTTCCCCGTAGGTGTTCTGCAAATGTTTAATTTTGGTGCTTAACTCAATAAAAATATCTGTACTATTGGCTTCATGCTGACTTGCGGCATAACAAGCATGGCTTAATTCTGGATAAATCTGCCCCATTGCTGTAGTGGTAAAGTGTCCTACTTCCAATACTTTAGTCGACCAGAACAAGTTAGCAATGTGGCTTGCCTCAAATGCACCAGCAACAGACCTTTTTGAAGCTTGTTTAAATTCGGGAGCCGTAACGACATCCATTCGGCATGGATTTCCGCCGCCAAGTGCATAGGCATATTGGGCTTCAAAAGTGCCCATATATTTGAGTAACCAATAGGCGGCTTGTGGATTTTTACTGTCGTAGCTCACCGCAAAGGCATAGGCACCGTTGTAAGGAGTTCCTCCGGGGACTTGAGATACTCCAAGTCGAGCACCAGTTATATTGGCTTCAACTTTAAAAGAGGCTGGCCAAAGGTTGTTATAGGCAAAGGGCCATATGGCTACCTGTCCCGTCGCCATAGCATGCGCGGCTTCATTAAAGGCAAACTTATCATCAGCAGGATAGGCATAGGGCATTAGTTTGCGATAGATTATTCCAGCGGTAATTGCCTGTTGATTGACACTCGGAACTTCAAAGTGAGTCAGTTTTTTTTGTTGATCATAAATAGGCCACATCCAAACGCCGCCTAAACTCCAAATAATGCTGGAAAACTCATCGTTAATATGGGGTTTATTACCCGACATCAATGCTAGGCCATAAAAGTTATGGGTCAATGGTTTGTCAGCAAGGAGTTCACCCGCTTTTCGCGTAAAGAATACGGCTTGATCTTCTAATTCTTGGAAGTTGGTCGCGGGTTTGAGTGGGTAGCCGAACCGTTGTTGAAAGTGAGACTGTTCGGTTTTATTTTCAAATAAATCGGCGCGGTAATGACTTCCCATTACGTAGTTATTATAGGGAATTGCGTGCAATTCTCCGTGGTAGGATAAAATATTCAGTAATGATGGATAGTAGGGTTCGAGGTAGCTTTCCATCGCTTTTTCACCATCTGGATCATAGAGTTTTGCTAATTCCAACAGGGGCACTGTATAGCCGTTTGCCGCCCATTCTTTTGCCCAGCCAGCCTCCATGGTGAGCAGATCGTATTTTCCTTCCCCCATTAATAATGCGTGGGTCTGAAGTTCGAACATGCTCTCAAGTTCGGTGCTAATCACATTGACTTTAACACCGGTTTTTTCGGTGAATTTGGGTAGCATTTGCTGGGTGAGATAGTCAGTCCAAAAGCCTTTTTCGGCAACTAAAGTGATTGGCGTTTTATTTGGCAAGGGGGGAATTTGATCCAAAGAAAACTCCGCTAAGGCTGGAGGTGCCAGCGTTAATCCCAGTCCGAATAATAGGATTGACAAACGTGTTAACAAGAATAACTCCTTAAATACTCGGGCTATTGATGCTAATCAATAGCATTAATCAGCTCAGCTGTACATTAAGGATAGATTTGTAAAAAAAATTGACTCAATTTTTTTATCGGTTTTTTAGACAAAAAAGTCCGATGACCTAATTAATTCAGATCATCGGTAAAGGGTGGGAGATGGTGCGCAATTAAGCTTGTTTTATTTGCTGTTCGCGCATCTGCCTCAATGTGGTTGGCAAAGCATAATGTTGTTCAATTAAAAAACGGATCAATTTAGATTTAGAAATATCACTTTCCTCTGAGAGCGTTGCTAAATGGGCTATTGCCGCCTCACTCAGTGAAAATGTGGCTTTGCGGTAATGTGGCCGTTCGTCGTCAATCGTGGCATCAAGGGATCTTGATGCCGTTTGTGGTCGATGCAAAGTTACCACATTGGAAGTATCCAAGGTGACTTCAAGTGGTGATTCTTTCACTCGCTCCATCGCCGCCACTGAGTTGCCCGTGCTTGGAATATGACTTTCTCCCATAGCATAAAGGGTTGCGGCATCAATAAACTCATCGAGGGAGAGAGGCTGGACGCCTCCTCTAGATGGCATAGCGTTTTTCTTGAGGTCGCTGAGTCCCATATTGTCCTCTCAGATGATTCGGCTGAGGTTGATTGATAGCGGCACGATGCGCGGCTATTGGTGTGCTTGGTTTGAGTAAGGCCGTTAACGAGGCTGCGCAGTCCACTTGAAACATTTCACAGGCGATAGCACGGATTTCAGCTGCGGCTTTACCCTTTGGTTCTATCTCCATCACCGACAATCCAGACTCTTCACTGTCATCATAGATATTACGACTATAGGTAATTGCATCTAATACATTGATATCGTAGGTTTTACAGACCTCTTTAGCCTCTAAAATACGATTCGCTTGATTGGGAAGGTTAGGGCATTGCGTGATAACGAAAGACGCGTGTAATTTAGGGTTAATCATCTTACAAGTCGCGACGATATCGTCCATATGACTCACGGTTTTTAAATCTCGGCGTTTGGGCCTGAGCGGCATTAATATATGCGATGCAACTGACATGGTTGCCCTTAATGCAAGATTATCCTGCCCACCACAATCAACGAGTACAAAGTCATAGTGTTGTTCTAAGCTCAGAAGATCGTTACGGATCTTGCCATAAAGTTGTACACAGTTGATGCTTGCCAGTTTCGGATTATTGTTTCTGGCTTGGATCCAATCCGATGTGGTTCGCTGTGGATCGCAATCCACCATGATGACAGAGGCACCACATTCGGTGGTGAGAAATACTGCGATATTTTGTGCGAGGCAACTCTTACCGCTGCCGCCTTTTTCGCCGCCGACTAACACTATCATGACGAGTTCCTCAATGCTTAGGCTATCACTTGGGCGGTAATATGTTGCTTATGGTTTTTTACCGCACCTTGTTGTCATAAACGAATGTAAACCCTGTGTTAATGTTGGTCAATTATCTGATTTTTGACGTTTTTTTATAAAATGTCGCGTGATTAATATTTGACGCTACCATGTAATATGCCGTTAATTTGACTCTTTCTGCTAGCGGGATTACTTAGGCGATTTTGAATTTTAGTTATCTGATTATTAAGGTTTTTAGTGAATTTTTAACATCAATTGATTATGAATGTTTGCTCTCCATTGCGGCAATGATATTGAAATTAAGGCTTGGTATAGTTTACTTTGAACGTTTATTTTAATTTTTTATGCCAAAATATTATTAAAATATTGGCCTCTCACGACTACTTTTCAAACGAAAGTTGTCTTGCATAAAGCTTGAGTGTCATCAAATTGCCACCTTGTTGAGTTAGTCTTTCTCATTAATGCCGTCTAATCACCTTGATTTTTCTACCATTCGTGAAGGGATGCCCAAATGGATATTAAAATGTCAATGCCTATTGAATTTGAGCTGGTTGAATCTGCTCCTTTATTTCATGAGTTGCTGAATCTACGCGATGCGGCTGGGTATCCTTGTATCGGCGTTGAGATGGCTGATGGGCATCCGTTACAGCCTTTATATTGGGTATCTATTCGCTTAACGAGTGATCAGTCAAAAAATACCTGCGCGATAGTGGCAACAGCCTGCGTATATGGTGATAAGGCTAACCATCTGGCGATTGAGGATTTTATTGTTTTACCTGAGTATCGGCATGTGGGGCTGGCAAAAATAATGTTAGAGCGAGTCATGACTTTTGTTGATGAGCATGCGAGTCAAGGAACTTGTGTGAGCATTAACGCCCACGGAGAAGAACAACGACTCTGTATTGAGTACGGTTTTGAGTATTCACATTGTGCGAATCTTGGACCGAATCTGCGTAAAATCTACGCTTGATGCCGTATCAACTCAGGGTAAGCCTGCGGTTTGCTCTGAGTTTATCCCCCCTTAGTCGTTCTCAGCTTGTATTAGCCATAGGCATTCATTAGGTATTAGGGTAGCATCCTCAATCTAGTTTTCTGTCTGAGTTCAAGCTAATACTGTCATGGATCAACAACAGCTTATCGATGCCGTAAATCAGGTCATGCCCTTTGGTAAATATGCTGGCCGCCGCTTACTCGAATTGCCTGAACCCTATCTTGTGTGGTTTCATCAACAAGGTTTTCCAAAGGGAAAATTAGGGGAGCAGTTAGCGCTGATTTATGAGGTAAAACTCAATGGCCTTGAGGGCATGTTAAAACCGCTATTGAAATGAGTTCCCTACTAAGCGATAAAAATCCTACTTTTGCGATAAGTGTTGTATTTCGTGATAGAGATTGGCGATTTATTACCTATGGCATGTTTTAATGCTGCATATTAGTAAAACACAAGGAACAAAAGGCATGATGGCAAAATTGGTAAAATTAGCTGCTGTAGCAACATTAGCGTTAGGTATGTCAAGTGCTTGGGCACAGGGCGTAGTTCATGAAGGTACAGTGGTTGATACTATGAATGGTGGCGGCTACACCTATGTTCAAATTAAAGAAGCTGACAACACGTTTTGGGCAGCAGGCCCAGAAGCTGAAGTCAAGAAAGGTGACAAAGTAGCTGTGGTTGAGCAAATGTGGATGAACCAGTTCACCAGCAAAACCTTAAACCGCACCTTCGACAAGCTGTTGTTTGTTGGTCAAATCGAGAAGAAATAATCGATACCTTAGCAACGTTCATGTTGCGATGAGTTCCTAAACCGCCTCGCCTTGTTAGAGGCGGTTTTGTTTTCAGCGGTGTTCGGCTTAAATAAACGTCAACGCTATCACTTCTCAATAAATAACTGCAAAATACGGCAAATACTCGCAATGATATTTGAGCATACCGTGCCAACGTCTAACCAAACTAACGAGAAAATTGAAGTCGTCGCTTATCAGCGTTGCTATGCAAGTGCGGTCAGTCAGCTCTTTCATCACTGTGTTCATCAAATACAGCATGAGCGTTATACTACTGCGCAGTTAAATGCCTGGTCACCCTCGCCCCGTTCCAGTCAACATTGGCATTTACGTTTAAGTCGTTCCCAAGCTTGGATTATTTTGGTGACAGATGCGCTGAGCTTAACTAAGATTTGTGCAGGTTTTATCAATGTTGAAACGGATTTTCGCCATAGGGGATATATCGATAGTTTGTATATTCATCCTAATTGGCAGCGCTGTGGACTCGGTGAACTGGCTATCAGACAGTTAGAGCAATGGGCGAGGAAGCAAGGTTACAGCCAATTAAGTGCCGATGCTTCTTATCTTTCCCGTGGGCTGTTTATTAAACTCGGATTCGTCCAACAGCAACGCAGCTATCAACAAAAACTGGGCCAAGTGTTGCCGAGTTTTTATATGACTAAAAAACTGTAACTGAATGGGAATGCACTGCCTGTGTGCCCATTGGTCATGATTAACCCATAGGAGTGGACTCCAATGCAGATACGCTTATTTTCTCCTGCGGACGTGGCGCAGGTAGCGGCGGTATTTAACGCCAGTGTTATGGAGGGCGCACAGGAATATTATTCGCTGACAGAACGTTTAGCGTGGGCGCAAAATCAAGGTGAGGCACGTAGCGATGCCTACTGGCTGGCCAAGTTAGAAGATACAACCACGTGGGTTGCACTTGAAGACGATAAGCTGGTTGGTTTTATCAGTTTAAGGTTGTGCCCCGATAAAGAGCTTGATTGCTTAGTCGGCGAAGTTGATTGTCTGTTTGTGCATCCTGAATATGGTCGTGCTGGTGTAGCGACACATTTATACTTGGCACTACTCGAAGAGTCGAAAAGGCTAAACCTTAAAAGACTCACAGTTGAAGCCTCCTATCAGGCGCGGCCTTTCTTTGAAAAACAGGGCTTTAATTGCATTCGCCGTAATGAACTACGCCGCTATCTCACCGCTGAAGACAAACAAAACGACAGGGCGCAGGTGTTAGTGAACTTTAGTTTGATCATGTCCTTATCATAGGTTCGCGCTTGAAGAGACTATTCTGTTTTAGCCATACACCATACACAGAGTAATAAAAAACCGCCTCGTTTCCTTGGCGGTTTTTATTGGTCAGTAAGCATCATCAGGCTAAGTCAAACACCAGTGCTGTGACTGGGCTGTCAGTGGCGCTAAATCTAACCACTTCTTCGGCGGTGATATGCGCGCCATCCCCAGGGGTGAGCACTTGGTCATTGACCTTAAGCGTACCTTCCACCAGTTGCACATACAGCTGACGCTGCGGCTTAAGCTGCGGCATATGCACTTGCTCTTGCGGTGCCAGCATTAGGCGATATAAGGTCGCATCCTGCTGCACTTTTAAGGTGCCATTTTCACCCGTTGGCGTGACCACGGCTGTGAGCGCCGAGGTTTGCTCGAAGGCTTTTTGCTGATAACCCGCATCAATGCCTAAGGTGTCTGGTTGGATCCAGATCTGCAAAAAGTGCAGTGGCTCAGTGTTTGATGCATTAAACTCACTGTGATAAATCCCTTTACCGGCGGACATTAACTGAAACTCACCCGCTGGTAAGGTCTTAATATTACCGAAGCTGTCCTTATGAGCTATGGTGCCTGAAATCACATAACTGATGATTTCCATGTCTTTATGGCCATGAGTTTCAAACCCCGCGTTCGGCGCGACTCTGTCATCATTAATGACTCGTAGGGAAGACACACCCATATGCCGCGGATCGTAGTAACTAGCAAACGAGAAGGTATGTTGACTCTTTAACCAGCCTAAGTCTGCCTGTCCTCGGTCCTGCGCTTTACGTATACGGATCATCGTTAACTCCTTATTTTAAGCGTGCGGCTAACAGGTTGTCGGCACTCAGTTTACCTGCACCTGACACGGCCAGAGATACCGTAGCGGCTAACAGGGCTAAACCAAATTCATAACCGTTATTGCTAAGGAACAGACCGTTACCAATGTGAACCGAGAAAATCGCGACCACCATAGTAAAGGACAATACCAGTGCCGTTGGGCGAGTCAGTAAACCGATAATGATCAGCAAGCCACCAAAGAATTCGCTTGAACCTGCCATCAGCGCCATTAAGTAACCTGGTGTTAGGCCGATGGAGGCCATCCATTGTCCTGTGCCTTCTAGGCCATAGCCGCCAAACCAGCCGAAGAGTTTTTGTGAGCCGTGGGCCATGAGGATGATCCCGATAGGAATACGCAGGGCCAATGGGGCGAAACTAGGCGCAGAGGTCAGTAATTTTGTGATAAGTGCTTTCATGGGATGTTCCTTAATTCAAATTTTTTAACTATGTCGTTAATGGGGTAGTCGGTCGAGATTTAGCGTCAATCTCTCCATTGGTTTACAGTCTAGACTTGACCTTTAAGAAAGAAAATCGGAACATTTTTAACGTATATTTCAAAAAATTTGAATATGGAGCGCTTATGTTGCCAGTGATGAGTCTCGATGGATTGATAGTGCTAGATGCTATTGATAAGAAAGGCAGTTTTTCGGCTGCGGCTGAATCCTTATTCCGAGTGCCATCGGCGCTGACCTATACAGTGCAGAAATTAGAGAGCGATTTAGGGGTAAAATTATTTGAACGTAAGGGGCAGCGCGCCGAGCTGACCTTAGTTGGCCAACTGGTATTACGCCAAGGGCGGGAGATCTTAGCCGCCACTGTAAGGCTTGAAGAGGCGGTTCGGCAACTAGAAACGGGCTGGGAGTCGGCGTTAACCTTAGCCATAGACACTGTAGTGCCCGATTTACCACTGCTTAAACTAATTGCTGAATTTACCGAGTTAGGTAAACAGGTGACCATTAATATCACTGAGGAGTCATTGGGTGGCGGTTGGGATGCCCTGTATTCGGGCCGCGCCGATATTGCCATTGGGGTCACGGGGGAGTTACCTAAGGGGCAATATCACTTAGTTGAGATCGGTATGCTTGAATTCATCTTTGCCCTTGCGCCTCACCACCCCTTAGCGCAGTTTGACCATCCAATCCCGACCGAAGCCTTGTTGCAATTTCCCTCCGTGGTGGTGGCCGACAGCTCAACGGCGCTCGCGCAGCGCTCCAGTGGGTTATTTGATAGTCGACAAGTCATCCGCGTGCCGAACATGCAGACCAAGATTAAAGCGCAGCAACTTGGGCTAGGTGTAGGTTATCTTCCCAAGCATTTGATTCGCGAAGAACTCGCTTCAGGCGCATTAGTCGCGTGCAAGGTTGAGATCCCAAGACCAGCGCAGCCGGTGTTTCTGGCGTGGCGCAAGGGCAACCAAGGTAAGGCGCAGGCGTGGTTTGCCGAGCGTTTGCCCCATTGCGACTGGTTGTTTTAGTGGGATGTAAAGTACACGTGCTGCTAGTGGATTGAGTTAATCACAGTACTTAACCATTGCTAGGGCGTGTTGACGTTTCGAGATTAAATTTTGTTCGTTCTGGCAAGCTCGTGCTCGCGAAACGAGGAATGATGTGTGGTTATTCTACTCAAATGACGAGTGACAAAGAGAACGAGCTTGCTAGACGAACCCTTCGGGCAGCGTTTGGCTGGCGTTTCTGCTGCGTTATCGTCCGTTTATGTAGAATAACTACACTGTACGGACTTTACCTTGCATAAACGCCAGCCAAACTGCTGCAAAAATAACCCTGAAACGTCAACACGCCCTAAGTACTGTGATTAATAAAGAGGACATAGCTTTGCGGCAGCGCGCTGATACAAATCCCTGACACAGGGCGCTTACACTGAACGCTTTACATGGCTGGTGTAATGCACATGGGGTGAGAGCAAGTCCGCTAAATTGGGGTTTGGTGCCCGATTGAGGAAGCGAATAAAAGCCTGGGGTAGGGTGAGCGTTTCAATCGGCTCTTGCCAGCGTGCCTGTAACAGTGGGTGATAACCTTCTTTCCCCGCAGCGGTATAAGAGGTCGATACCCCCACATAGAGCGCATCGGGCTGCACTGGATACCAGAGTGATAATCCATCCTGCTGCATCATTTCTAGCTTGAATAAACGTTCCCCTAAGGGGCGTCTGCCATCGTAGTAATAACGCAATCCATAGGTATAGGGGAAGCTGCCAGCGCCTGTGCCGCGTACACTGTTATTGGTGGCGGCGTTAATCGCCGACTCCAGCGCCTGATACAGAAATTGGCCTTGGATTTCGTATTTGACTAATGGCAGTTCGAAGGGCAGCAATTGGCCCAACACATCGGCGAGGGTCAGTCTGCCTTGGGCGACCGATTGCCTGACACCACCCGCGTTATGCAGGGCAAAGTGGATGCGAGGGTCTTCAAGTTTAGCCTCTTGGAACATACTGCGACTTACCCAAGGGGCGATTTCACTGCCATGGGGCAGCGCCTTAGAAGGCAGTCTGGTGTGTACCAGATTCTTAGGCACTAGAGCTAAGACTTTGTTTTCCATCTCGGCAATCGCAGGGCGATAGATATCGTGGATCACGCCATGAATATCTTCATCGGCTTCATCCCACAATATATAGGGATGTTCATCAAAGCGTTGGCGCACGGCTTGATAGTCGGTGTCATCCACTTGCTCACTCGAACTCAACATAAACTGCTTATCGAGCATAAAGTAGTTGCCACCGCTTAAACTTATCGCGCGGCCAGCTTCATCAAACTCAACTTCGGCCAAACCTAAGATTTCGGCGTATTTCCCTGCATGGACAATTGGCGTGCCATTGATGGTTTCGCCATAGGGAATATTGCTTAACCCCAAGGCGCTAAAGTCGCCCTGTAGAGTATGGGTATGGCCGCCAACGATAAGGCTGATACCATCGACTTGTTCTGCGAGCCGTTTATCCTGATCTAAACCTAAGTGACTCAGCACAATAATGTGCTTGATGCCTTTGGCATGCAGATGCGAGACGGTTCGCGCCGTGGTCGCAATCGCATCGACAAAGTGGGTATCGGGATCGGGTCTGGCAATGTCCTTCATCTGATCCAGAGTAATGCCGATGACGGCGAGCTTTTTGTCATAGAAGGGCTTTTCGAGGTAGCTGGCAAGCTGTGTTTTTTCATCATAGGCCAGAATATTCGCCACAGTACGCAGGTTACCCGGCTTGCGGATATCCTCTTGGCTCAAGTCCATATTCCCCGCTAGCAGCGGGAAATCGATTTGCTTGGCAAATTCGGCGAGCCGCGCATTACCTTCGTCAATATCGTGGTTGCCTATTACCATGGCATCGGGGGCAAGTAAATTCAGCAGATGGGCGTTGGCTTTACCCTTAAAATGGCTGAAATACAGTGTGCCTTGGAAACTGTCGCCCCCATGTAAAAATAAAAACGGGGTATTGCTTCGGGTGGCTTGCTCTCGCGCCTGGCTAATTTGATATCCCAAACGAGCGTAACCACCACTGTGGCTAGTAATATCTAAGGACTTAAGCCCAAGATTAAGGGAAAAATGTACGCGGCTAGGCTCAAAATTCGAATGGGTATCGTTGATGTGCGCGAGTGAGAGAGTGTATCTCTGTGTCATAACTTACCTCTTTTACGGCGGGAGATTATAACCTTCTCATCAAAAACAAGAAAGGGAGCTAAGCTCCCTTTACTTTAACAATGACTAAATCAAGATTAACCCGAGCGTGCTTCATCATCGTCGGCTGCGGCTTCGAAGTCGCCATCATCGGAGAGGCGAATGCCTTTTTGCTTCATGCGTTTGGTCCAGAGTTTACGCGCCAATTGCTGCATGTCGGTCGCGGGGTCATTCACATCGACAATCTCTAATCCCAGTAGCGACTCGATAATATCTTCTTGGGTCACAATACCTTGGCTACTGCCGTATTCGTCAACCACCATGGCAATTTGGGTGTTGCGCTTAATCATCCGCTCAAATAACGGCAGGATTTTGGCCGTTTCGGGTACGACAAACAGGCTACGCTTGAGTTCGCCAATTGGCGCGTCAGGAGTATAACGCTCAGCCAACAACACATCGGTGCGGGTGATATAGCCGATAATATCGTCGTGGTCCTGATCGTATACCGGAATACGCGTAAAAGGCTTGTCACGATATTCTTGCACAAACTCATTTTGCGTCAGTGAAATAGGCAAAGAGAACATCACGGTGCGCGGCGTCATAATCGCGGTAACGGGCACATCACGCACCTTAAGCATTTGGGTCAAAATCTTGGATTCTTGTTCGTCTAACTCACCGGATTCTTGACCGATTTTGGCCATCGCGCTCATTTCTTGGCGAATATATTGGCCTTCTTCACCTTTACCTAGCAGGCGAGTCACTTGCTGCGACATCCAAATTAATGGCTGGGTAGCACGCTTCATCCACGTAATGGCAATCGATACGCTTGGGGCTAAACGGCGCCAGTGGTTGGCTCCGACAGATTTAGGAATAATCTCTGAGAAGAACAGAATAATAAAGGTTAACACTCCGGAGAAAACGCCGAGCATATCATCCCCAAAGACCTTAGCGGCTTGCGCACCAGCAACGGCGGCACCTACGGTATGGGCAACAGTATTGAGGGTCAAAATAGACACCAATGGCGCTTCGATGTTCTCTTTCAGTTTACGCAACCTTGTCGCCGCAGCACTGTCAGTTTGTTCGAGCGTAGCGATATAACTAGGGGTAACCGAGAGCAACACGGCTTCGAATACACTGCACAGAAAAGAAACTGCAACAGCGACAAGCACTATAATGATGAGGGTTAACATATTGGTGGTATTACAACTCCATAATTTAGGCCAACATTGACCCTCGGCGATTCTAGCATAGGAGAATGGAGTTGCTGGCTAAAATTTTTCTGCGTCTGTATAATTCGCCGCCCTGTTGCAGGTTTTGGTGTTGAGGTTAGTCCTATGAGTGAAAAAAAGATCAATTTATTAGACCTTGATCGTAAAGCGATGCGGGCATTATTTGCCGATCTGGGTGAGAAGCCCTTCCGTGCCGATCAGCTGATGAAGTGGATCTATCATTTCGGTGTCAGTGACTTCGAAGAGATGACTAACATCAACAAAGTGTTACGCCAAAAACTGGCGGCGCGCTGTGAGATTGTGGCGCCCGAGATTTCCAGCTATCAAAAATCCGCCGATGGCACCATTAAGTTCGCCATCCATGTCGGTGAAGGCCAAGAGGTCGAAACTGTTTATATTCCTGAAGATGACCGCGCTACCTTGTGTGTGTCGTCCCAAGTGGGCTGTGCCCTCGAATGTACTTTCTGCTCTACGGCGCAGCAAGGCTTTAACCGCAACCTAACTGTCTCTGAAATCGTTGGCCAAATTTGGCGTGTTTCGCATTTCTTAGGATTCGCGAAAGATACTGGCGAGCGCCCCATTACCAACGTGGTGATGATGGGGATGGGGGAGCCTCTACTTAACCTTGCTAACGTGATCCCTGCAATGGACATCATGCTAGACGATTTTGGCTTTAGTCTGTCAAAACGTCGCGTAACGCTATCGACCTCAGGCGTTGTTCCAGCATTAGACAAATTAGGTGACGCCCTCGATGTGGCGCTCGCCGTGAGTATCCATGCGCCAAACGATGAGCTGCGCGATATTCTGGTTCCGGTGAATAAAAAGTATCCACTGCAGGAGTTCCTTGCGGGGATCCGCCGTTACATCGCCAAATCTAACGCTAACCGTGGCCGTGTCACCGTGGAATATGTGATGCTCGATCACATCAACGACAGTACCGAACAAGCCCATGAATTAGCAGAATTAATGAAGGATACCCCCTGTAAGGTAAACCTTATTCCGTTTAACCCATACCCAGGTTCACCCTATGGCCGTTCGTCAAACTCGCGCATCGACCGTTTTTCGAAAGTGTTAATGGAATATGGCTTAACCGTGATTGTGCGTAAGACCCGTGGTGACGATATTGATGCCGCCTGTGGACAGCTGGCTGGGGATATTCGCGATCGAACCAAGCGTTTAGCAAAAAAACGCATGCAAGAAAATCAGATTTCGGTCACAATGAATTAACTCTTTGTTTGCACAGATTTATAGGCTTGCCCATGAAGCATGGATTGTCAGGGTTTTCATTAGCAATAGCCCTGTCATTATTAGTGACAGGATGCGTAACTGAGCGTACCTATTCAGGGACTGATATTCCGGTGTCGGAGCGAAAACTGGATAAAGTTGCCGCTGCGCGGGAGCGTATGCAGCTCGGTTTAACCTACCTTAATCGAGGTAACTCGGAACAAGCCAAGTATAATCTTGATAAAGCAATCGAATATGCGCCAGAGCTCGAAGATGTGCATGTGGCAATGGCTTATTACTATCAAACCGTAGGCGATTTAGTACGTACCGAACAGGCGTATCAGGACGCTATCAATACTAAGGACGCCTCTGGCGATTCCATGAATAACTTTGGGGTGTTTTTGTGCCAACAAAAGCAATACGAAAAAGCTGAAAAAATGTTTTTGGCTGCAATAGAAATGCCCAAATATACGCGTACCGCATCCAGTTATGAAAACTTAGGTCTTTGCAGCAGAGACGCGGGACGAGCAGAAAAGGCACGACAGTATTTTCAGATGGCGTTAAAGTATGACCCGAGACGCTCGGTGTCTTTACTGGAGCTGGTTGAGCTTGGGATAGATAAAGGTGATTATGTTGATGCGCGTAACCAGTTAGCGCGTTACCACCAAGTTGCGGCCCAGACTCCAGAGAGTTTAACGCTCGGAATAAAAATTGAGCAGGCGTTGAATGATGATGCTGCCATGAAGCGATTTGGCATTTTATTGCTTGCCAAATTCCCAGCATCGCCTCAAGCCAAGCAATATAGAGTTAATTTGCATCAATGAAAGATAACGAAATGAACGCGTCAGTAGAACCAGTGACAACAGAAGAAGCTGAGTCGACGCCTAATGTAACGCTCGGAAGCGTACTCAAAACAGCTCGTGAGCAGATGGGCTTGAGCATTGCGGAGACAGCTGTGAAGCTGCATTTGCGGCCTGGTATTGTTGAAAATCTCGAAGCCGATGATTTTTCTAATATTGCCTCATCAACCTACGTACGCGGATACGTTAAAAATTATGCGCGTATGCTGGGGGTCGACAACACGCTCATCGAAGCCTGTCTCGCAAGGCAGGTGCCCTATGTAACACAGCCTGCGATGCAAAGTTTTTCCCGTAAGACCACTTATCAAGCTCGTGACACTAAATTAAAGTGGCTGAGCTTTTTTATTGTCATCGTGTTGCTCGGTCTGTTTGTGCTTTGGTGGATGCAACGAACGACGCTAGTGACTCATGTCGATATTTCAAAACCAACCGCTGAAGAGTTAGCCGCTGCGAATCAAACCTTGCCGGGTGATGTTTTACTCACCGAAACGGATGCGAGTGCACGTTTGAGTGAGATCGCGGTCAACGGTTCAATGGCGACCGATGGTCCAGTAAAAGATACTGATGCTAGCACTATTGACCCGAATATCAGTGATATGGCGGCAATGGAAGCAGGGCAGGTGTCTGTCAATTCGACAGTCAATGCGAGTGAGCCTAATAACCCCCCAAGTGCATCAGGTGCGGTGCAAACGGCAGGGGTGACTGCGCAAAACACGCTTTCTACACAAAATTCTTCTGCATCAAACGCAGCGGTTCAAAATGTTCCAACAGCCAGCGCGCCGGTGAACAGTGCTACGCCAGCGGCTTCGAGTGAGCAAACCATGCCTGTGGTTGCTGGACAATCCAATATCAATATTCAACTCACGGGTGATTGCTGGATCAACATCGTCGATGCCAAGGGCAAAGCGATTGTTGATGGGGTCCGAGGTGCTGGCGCAACTATTCAAGCCAGTGGTGTGCCTCCGTTTAAAGTGATCTTAGGCGCGCCGACTGTTGTGTCTAGTTTTACGGTTGATGGTAAAGCCATCAGTCTTGCTGAATTTCCTAAGGGTCGTGTTGCGCGTTTGACTATCCCACAGGCTTAAGTCTCACGCTTAGCGCAGAGTACCGAAAAGAGCGTATTGAGTATGTATAACGAAACACCCATAAAGAGACGTCCTTCAACCCGCATTTATGTGGGCAATGTACCGATTGGTGATGGTGCACCGATTGCAGTGCAGTCAATGACCAACACTAAAACGACTGATGTTGAGGCGACCATTGCCCAAATTCGCGCCTTAGAAAAAGTGGGTGCCGACATTGTGCGTGTCTCTGTGCCGACCATGGACGCGGCCGAGGCTTTTAAAGTGATTAAGCAATCGGTGTCAGTGCCCTTGGTTGCCGATATCCACTTCGATTACCGTATCGCCTTAAAAGTGGCGGAATATGGGGTGGACTGTTTGCGTATCAACCCAGGCAATATTGGTAACGAAGAGCGTATCCGCAGTGTGGTGGAGTGCGCCCGTGATAAAAACATTCCAATTCGTATCGGGGTTAATGGTGGTTCATTAGAGAAAGATCTGATGGACAAATACAAAGAACCTACGCCAGAAGCCCTGCTCGAATCGGCCATGCGCCATGTGGACATTCTCGACCGTTTGAACTTCGACCAATTTAAGGTCAGCGTAAAAGCCTCCGATGTGTTCTTAGCGGTAGAATCCTATCGTTTATTAGCCAAGCAAATTCGTCAGCCATTGCATTTAGGTATTACTGAAGCGGGTGGTGCGCGTGCGGGGGCGGTCAAATCTGCCGTCGGTTTAGGTATGCTGCTTGCCGAGGGCATTGGTGATACGCTGCGTATTTCCTTGGCGGCCGATCCGGTGGAAGAAATCAAAGTCGGCTTTGATATTCTAAAGTCACTGCGTATCCGTAGCCGTGGCATTAACTTTATTGCGTGTCCTTCTTGCTCACGTCAAGAGTTCGATGTGATCAGCACCGTAAACGAGTTAGAACGCCGCCTCGAAGATGTTACCACCGCGATGGATGTGTCGATCATCGGCTGTGTGGTCAATGGCCCAGGTGAAGCCTTAGTGTCGCACATTGGCTTAACGGGTGGACATCGTAAGAGTGGTTACTACGATGAAGGCGAGCGTCAAAAAGAGCGTTTCGACAATGACAACCTAGTCGATTCCCTCGAAGCTAAAATTCGCGCCAAGGCGAGCCAAATGGCTAACCGCATCCAAGTGAAAGACACTACTGAGTAACAACCGCAGCCGAATAACCTCATAGGTTAAGCGTTATAAAAACATTCAAGGCTTGAGCTAGACCTCGAAACTGACGGGGTCATTTTACGTTTAGTGTTGAACAGCCTATAATGCCTGACATTTTTTATTAATTTAGCGAAATCGGACGAGTCGATACAGTGGCAAAACAGATCCAAGCGATTCGCGGAATGAATGACATTCTGCCAACTCAAAGTCCTCTATGGCAAAAAGTGGAAGCGGTACTACGTTCAAGCGTTGCTGCTTATGGTTACAGTGAGATCCGCACTCCAATAGTGGAAAATACCGATCTTTTTAAACGCTCTATCGGTGAAGTGACTGATATTGTTGAAAAAGAAATGTACACCTTCGAAGATCGTAATGGTGATAGCCTGACGTTACGCCCCGAAGGTACTGCCTCAACCGTGCGTGCGGGTAACGAGCATGGTCTGCTCTATAACCAAGAACAACGTCTGTGGTATTTGGGCCCCATGTTTCGTCATGAACGTCCACAAAAAGGCCGTTACCGCCAATTCCATCAATTTGGTGTTGAAGTCTACGGTATTGGTAGCGCTGATATCGACGCCGAAGTGTTGATGTTATCTGCCCGTCTATGGGAAAAACTCGGCATTAGCGAGCATGTGACGCTTGAGCTGAACACTTTAGGCGATCCTGCCGAGCGCGCCGCTTACCGTGAAGCCTTGATTGCCTTTTTAGAGCAACACAAGGACAAACTAGACGAAGATAGCCAGCGCCGTATGTACAGCAATCCGCTGCGCGTATTGGACTCAAAAGATCCCCAAGTGCAAAGCATTTTAGGTGATGCGCCTGCGCTGATGGATTACTTAGGCGAAGAATCCTCACAACATTTTGCACAATTGCGTGAACTCCTCGACGCGGTTGGCATCCAATACCGAGTTAACCCACGCTTAGTCCGTGGTCTGGATTACTACAATCGCACGGTTTTTGAATGGGTTACCAATAGCTTAGGCTCTCAAGGCACAGTACTTGCGGGCGGTCGCTACGATGGTTTAGTTGCTCAATTGGGCGGTAAAGATACGCCAGCCGTCGGTTTTGCGATGGGATTAGAGCGCATCGTTTTACTGCTTGAAACCTTAGAGCTGACCCAAGATATCCCAGCGGCTGTTGATGTGTATGTCGCGGCGATGGGGGATAGCTGTTTGGTTGAAGCCATTAAAGTGGCGCAGGAGTTACGCTCAGCGTTGCCCACACTGCGAGTGATGAGTCACTGCGGTGGTGGTAACTTCAAGAAGCAAATTAAGCGTGCCGACAAAAGCGGTGCACAAGTAGCCTTACTCATCGGTGAAGAAGAACTCGCCGAAGGTGTGGTTACCGTAAAATACTTACGCAATGACAACGAACAACAACGGGTCGCTCGAAATGCATTAAGCGCATTTTTAGCTGAACTTAGCAAATAAGGGGACGTGCGCGTGGAAATTTATAGCACAGAAGAACAACAAGTTGATGCTATCAAACAGTTCTGGAAAGACTATGGAACCTCGATTGTTATCGGGGCGGTCGTTGGTTTAGGTGGCCTGTACGGTTGGAACACTTATTCCGACATGAAAATCGTGAAGGCCGAAGAAGCATCACAGGCGTTCCAAACCTTAACCACCAAATCAAGCGACGAAGCGGCCATGATTGCTGGCGTGGCTGAGTTTTCGAAAAATTACGACCAAAAGGGCTATCAATCACTGCTAGACCTGATCGTTGCGAAAACCGCGGTGGAAGCGAAAGATTTTCCTAAGGCCGAAGAAGCACTGAAGAAAGTGATTGCTGCTAAGCCAGGTGCAGGATTAGACACTATTGCAACATTGCGTTTAGCGCGTATTCAGGCTGAACAAGGTCAAGTTGACACTGCGTTAGCCACGCTAGATCAAGTGACTGATAAGGCTTTTTTAGCACAACGTGAAGAACTGAAAGGTGACTTCTTTGTTCGTCAAGGCCAAGCCGATAAAGCGAAAACTGCTTATCAGGCGGCAATGGATAACGGCGGTGTTGTGACCAGCCCTGCACTTAAAATCAAACTTGATAACTTAAATCAAGCATAAGGGATCCCTTGATGAAGTCTTGGTGCAAGAACCTGCTAGCCGCTGGGTTAAGCCTAGCCATGTTATCCGCCTGTTCTTCTAGTGATGTAGAAGAAGAACCGGTAAGTGAGTTAACTGCGATTCAGGCGACAGTATTTCCTGAAGTAAGTTGGAGCGCCTCTGTAGGTGATGGTGTTGGTGATTATTACTCTCGCCTTACCCCTGCAGTTCGTTACGGTAAAATTTTTGCGGCCGACCGTTATGGTGAAGTCGTTGCTTTTGATGAAGCAACGGGTGAACAGGTTTGGAAAAAAGATTTTAGTGAAGAGTTCCGTGATAACGCCTTAGCCAAAAACAAAGGTGCACGTTTGGCTGCTGGTGTAACAGCGGCACGCAATAAGCTCTTTATCGGCGGTGAGAGTGGCCTTTTGGCTGCGCTGAATGCAGAAGACGGCCAAGTATTATGGCATGTGATTGCGGGTGGCGAATTGTTATCTAAGCCAACCGTGGCTGACGACGTCGTGGTGGTGAGCACCAGTTCAGGTTCATTTGAAGCCTATAACGTTGATACTGGCGCAAAACTGTGGGTTTATAACATGCAGTTGCCTAACCTGACGCTCCGGGGAACGGGTTCAGCAGCTTATGAAGCGGGTGGTTTCTTTATTGGTACCGCCGATGGCAAAGTGGCTGTTGTCGTCAAAAACAACGGTCAAGCTGCGTGGGAGCAAGCCATCTATAATCCTACAGGTGGCAATGAGTTTACCCGTATGGCCGATGTGGATATGACACCGTTGATCCTTGGCGATAATTTATATGCGGTCAGCTACAACGGTAACTTGGTGTCAATGGAACTGCGCACCGGACGGATTATTTGGACTCGTAAGTACTCAAGCTTCAATGAGTTAGCTACGGCGGGTTTAAGTTTGTTCTTGGTTGATGACCACAGTCGTATCTATTCAGTAGATAGACGTAACGGTTTAGAGTTGTGGAGCAACTCTGAGCTGGTCAATCGCACACTCACTTCACCAGAGGTATATAAAGACTATTTGGTCGTGGGTGATTTTGAAGGTTATCTGCACTTTATCGACCGTAGCACAGGCAGTATTGTCGGTCGTATCCAAGTGGACAGCTCTGGATTATTCAGCCAGCCATTAGTGGTGGATGATAAAATCTACGTGCAAGGTCGCAGCGGAAAGTTAGCTGTTGTAACACTTCCTTAGTTAAAAGTGTTATCCTTGTAGAGCCCCTGGAAGTGTGTTCCGGGGGCTTTTTATTGAAAAGTTTTTTAGAGGCGAAATCATGATCCCTGTAGTGGCCCTTGTTGGTCGGCCGAACGTCGGTAAATCCACCTTATTTAACCGCCTTACGCGTACGCGTGATGCGCTGGTTGCTGACTTTCCTGGCCTAACACGTGACCGTAAATATGGTCGAGCATTCTTATCCGGCTATGAGTTTATCGTGGTGGATACCGGCGGTATCGACGGCACTGAAGAGGGGATCGAAACTAAGATGGCCGAGCAATCCCTTGCCGCTATCGAAGAAGCCGATGTTGTCTTATTTATGACCGACGCGCGTGCTGGGTTAACCGCTGCGGATTTGTCTATCGCTCAGCATTTACGTAGCCGCCAAAAAACCACCTTTGTGGTGGCTAACAAGATTGACGGTATTGATGCCGACTCGGCCTGCGCCGAATTTTGGTCTTTGGGTTTAGGTGAAGTCTATCAAATGGCTGCTGCCCAAGGCCGCGGTGTAACCAATATGATTGAGTACGCCTTAACTCCTTACGCTGAAGCCATGGGCATTGAGCGCCAAGGCGAAGAGGAAGAAGTCGACGAGCGTCAGTACACTGAAGAAGAAGCCGAAGCTGAGCAAAAGCGTCTGCAGGACTTACCGATCAAACTTGCCATCATCGGTAAACCTAACGTGGGTAAATCGACTCTAACTAACCGTATCTTAGGTGAAGAGCGTGTGGTGGTTTATGACGAACCAGGCACCACTCGTGACAGTATTTACATTCCGATGGAACGCGATGGTCGCGAATACGTGATTATCGATACTGCTGGTGTACGTCGCCGCAGTAAAGTCCATGAAGTGATTGAAAAGTTCTCGGTGATTAAAACCCTCAAAGCGGTTGAAGATGCTAACGTGGTGTTACTTATCATCGACGCCCGTGAAGGCGTTGCCGAGCAAGATCTTGGCCTATTAGGGTTTGCCCTAAACGCAGGCCGCGCGTTAGTGATTGCCGTTAACAAGTGGGATGGCATCGACCAAGGCATTAAAGACCGTGTTAAGAGTGAACTCGACCGTCGTTTAGGCTTTATCGACTTTGCCCGTATTCACTTTATTTCGGCGCTGCATGGCACGGGTGTTGGCCATCTGTTTGAGTCGATTGAAGAAGCTTACGACAGTGCGACTCGCCGCGTGAGCACCTCAATGCTGACCCGCATTATGCAAATGTCGCAGGATGACCATCAGCCACCATTGGTGAACGGTCGCCGTGTGAAACTGAAATACGCCCACGCCGGTGGTTATAACCCGCCAATCGTGGTTATTCACGGTAACCAAGTCAGCAAGCTGCCGGATTCTTACAAGCGCTACATGATGAACTACTTCCGCCGTTCATTAAAAGTGGTCGGTACGCCAATCCAACTGCGTTTCCAAGAGGGTGATAACCCGTTTGAAAACAAAGTGGAAAAGCTGACCATGAGCCAAGAGCGTCGCCGTAAACGCGCCTTGAGTCATATTAAAGACCGCAAGGCAAAATAAGACTCAAACGAAAAACCGAGTCATTTATTTAAGTGAATCAATAGAAAAGGAACCCTAGGGTTCCTTTTTTTTTAACTGAACGGTCATAAATAGCCTTAACACTTTCCAATAATTATTTGGAAATTAATATCAAATAATGTATTAGCTAATTCAGGAAATCTTTAAGTTACCCCTCTTGAACTGAAGACGTTATTTGCTGTTTACACTAAATTTTTGTCTGATGCTAAGAAGTTATTCATCAAAATTTATCTCACGACTTTTCCTATAGATAGATCTAGATCACGCTCAGATTATAAGAAAA
>NZ_JAKZGV010000050.1:0-31952 GCF_022557375.1 Shewanella sp. MM_2022_3 | reverse complement strand
TACCAAACAAGCATTAACTCCCCCACCAAAATATTAGATTAATGTTTTACTCAACCAACTTAATTAAGCGCTATAGTTTTATATTCGACCCACAGTAAGCTACAGGCAAGCTCATAGCTAATCATCACTTTAGAGAATCGCATAAATCAGCCAAGGCAATCAGTGCCTTGGCTTTTTCTATTTATATTTAAGCGTTTCTTGCTTTATGGGCTAAGCCCAAATTTACACCTAATCCAACACAAAGCAGTGCACTGAATGTGACCACCATACCTAAATGGTGAATGATTCCTGCGCCGCCTAAACCTAGTCCCAACAGAATGTAATAAAACAGTCCGAAGAGTGCGCCAGCAGAGCCCGCATAGGCGCGGTAGTTTGCCAGAGCCGAGCTGAGTATGTTCGGAATCGCTATCCCGTAAGCAATCACAATCAAGAGCATAGGCGCTAAAAAGTAAACATTATTCAGCCCTAAAACAGTCGATTGGAATAGCCAAATACCCAGTCCACCAACAAGTGCGATAACACTGGCGAAGCGAACCAACCGGGCGCTAGCGTAGCCTCGACCCAGCAATATTTTATTAACATAACTGCCAAGGAATGCGCCAAAGCCCAATAACAAGCCACTAGTACCGAAGGCAAGCGTCGATAACCCTTGCGCCTCAAACATAAATGGCGCCAGTGAAAAGTAGCTAAACCACATCAGGTTAAACGCCGCCACCAGCAAGGTGTTTTTAATAATCCCGCCGTCGGTAAGCATCTTAATCGCTAACTTGCCTATCGCGATTTTCTGGGTGTGTGCGGGTTTGGTTTCGGGTAACAATTTTACCGATAAAAATAACAGCACTATGGCAGAAACCATCAGTGCGACAAACACACCTTGATATCCCCAATAGGCACTGAGAACACTGCCCATTAGCAATCCGATCACCGGGCTAATTCCAAGTGACATGCCCATCACAGAAAAGACTTTGGCTAATTCTTCGCCGCTGTAGCTGTCACGCATCATGGTTTGGGTAATCACAGAGCCCACTGCCGCACCAAACGCCGACAATACTCGGGCCAGTAACAATAGGTTAAAGTCGCTCACCATCAAGGCTAAGGCTGAGCCAATGGCATAACAGACTAATCCCGCGAGCATGGCTTTGCGGCGACCAATAATGTCGGCTAAACGGCCCCAGCAAAATACCCCGATGGCAAAGGCAATAAAGTACACAGATAAGGTTTGCGATGCGCCAGCAATCGACACGGCAAAGCTTTGTGCAATATTAGGCAAGGCTGGGCTATAGATGGTTTCCATTATTTGCGGAAACATCATTAGCAGCACAGCGAGCCCTAATGGTGGTTTTATATTCATGATTTCGATTCAATTTCAGTAAACCAAATGAGCTGGTTAACCAAAATGTCGCTCCATACTTGTCAAAGATGGCGCAGTATAGATAGAATCCACACCAGACAATTAGCAACACTTAGACAATAAACATCAAAAATAGGACAAAATGGCCTTTATTCGACCTGAACATCAATTTAATCCAGATCTGTTGGATAATCTGGTCATTGGTATTGCCGCAGACATGGGGGAACACGACTCGGGAGTGCATCACCACGAGAAGGCGCAGCTACTGTACGCTCCAGCAGGGGTAATGACATTTACCCTAGCCGAGACTCAAGTAGTGTTACCGCCGACACGTGCGGCTTGGTTACCAGCAGGCGTTGAGCACAGCGTCACCATGCGTAATGTGGTTGCCTATCGCTCACTCTACTTTGAGCCAGAGACGGTCAACTCATTGCCCGATAAGGTCACTATTTTCCAGGTGAACCCGCTACTTAAGGCGTTAATCGACACTATGTCATTTTGGCCTTGGGACAAACCAAGAAGCACTCAACACCATGCTTTTGCGCTGCTATTAGAAGAATTAGGTAATGCTACGGAAGAAATTTTGGCGTTACCGCTCCCACAGGATAAACGTTTAAAAACCTGGCTTGCGCAACTGCAACAACATCAAAAAGTACCTGCCATCCTTAAAGATATGGCCATCGAAATCGGTGCCAGTGAGCGCACAATTAGCCGTATTTTTAGTACGCAGACAGGTATGGCTTATCAAGCTTGGCGCCAGCAATGGCGTTTACTCTCGGCCATTGAACAATTAGCGGCGGGAGCATCGGTGGCGCAGGTGGGCTTTAATTTACACTTTTCCAGCGACAGCGCCTTTATCAGCTTTTTTAAGCAATATACCAGCACAACACCGGCGCAATACTTTAAATAATCAATCCATTAACCTAACTAAAAATCCGTTAAGCAAAGCTAAACTCGGCCATTCCCTATTAGATCCATTGCTGTTTTTGCCTGCTCGCACCATTAGCTACCTTGCTGTGCTATAGTGCACAGAGTCTTCCAACTGATAGCCATAACTTATCCCTTGAAAAGAATCGCCCTCTTTGTCGATGTGCAAAACATTTATTACACCTGCCGTGAGGCCTATCAGCGCCAGTTTAACTTTCGTCAACTCTGGCAACACTTGAGTGCGCAAGGAAATATTGTCAGTGCTGTCGCCTATGCCATTCATCGAGGTGATGATGGCCAGCTTAAGTTTCAAGATGCTTTGAGACATATCGGCTTTGAGTTAAAACTTAAGCCCTTTATCCAGCGCAGTGACGGATCAGCAAAGGGAGATTGGGATGTTGGGATCACAATTGATGTACTCGATACCGCTCCCAATGTGGATACCGTAATACTGCTTTCTGGCGATGGTGATTTTGCAATCTTGCTTGAGAAAATAACGCAAAAATATGACGTTAAGACAGAAGTCTATGGCGTCCCCCAACTGACAGCAAAATCACTGATGGATGCAGCAACACAGTTTAATCCGATTGATGATGCCTTACTGCTCTAACAACAATGAATATTAAGCTGAAAATTCTTGGGTTGATAATTGATAAAAATTATCTATATCTGCCAACAAAATACTGTAAACACCTGCATCTAACTGCCCTTTATCGACCATGGGCTGCATAATGTCGCCAATCTCTGATAGCGATAAAGAGCCTCGATAGGGTCGCTTTTGAGTCAACGCCTGAAAAACATCGACCACAGCAAGAATACGCGAAGGTAAATCTAATTGTCCCTGCTGCTTACTGAAGGGATAGCCTGAACCATCGAGACGTTCATGGTGATTTGAGGCCCATTCGCCTATTACAGACTTAGGGAAAAAACGATGTAAAGTATGCTCTGTATCAACGGTATGACGTTTGACAATCGAATACTCTTCCTTTGTTAATTTGCCTTCTTTATGCAGCAACAGGTCAGGCGTTTTGAGCTTACCGACATCATGTAATAATCCCGCAACGTACAACAATTCAGCATCGGTATCTGATACACCGCAGTCCTTTGCCACTAATTTTGCTAACAGTGCGACTTTTTCTGAATGGTGAAATGTAAAGGGACTCTTAGCATCAACTATTCGAGCTAAAAATCGCGCTAACTGCTTTACCCCGTCAATATCTAATTCTTTGTCGTAAAAGTGATTAGCTTTGAACTCCAGACCTAATAACTCAATATGAGTTGCATCCATGTTGTACCAAAAGCCATCCTTTTTGACCAGTTGACACATTGCATTGACCATTTCTGGTTCAAATAAGGTTCCACTATGGGCCAATAAATTCTCTGCGACCATACTTTCATGCAATGTAATCAGCTCCTCATGACAACCATGCGTATATCTGGCTCTTAAAAAGTCGGTACGATCCGCTAAGAAAATCAGTGCTGCAATATCACGGTCAAATACGGAAAGCTCATGGGATTGCAACTCAAGCCAAGGTGTGTGGTGGTAAAGAACGACAGGCGCAAAAACATCTAAAATCGGGCATTTAAGCAATGCCTCATAGCCACGTTGACTATGACACTGCGCATCTTCTGGCTGCATTAATTTGAGCAGACGTAAGTGCTCTTCGGAGGAAGAAACGCCGCAATCATGAATAAGTCCGGCAAAATAGGCGAACTGCTTTTTTTCATCGGGCCAGCCGAGCACATTCGCACATTCGTAAGCCATATAGCCAACTCTATGTCCGTGGTGCAAATCGTCCACCCCAACAAAATCCAATGCCGTCGCAACGGCTAATAAAGCATGCCTTACATCAATATTGACTTTGAAGTCATGGGGCTGAAAGGCATTCATTGAATTTTCCTAATAAATTATTTGTCCCTCACTAAAATATAGTCAATACCTTGATAATTAGCTGCAAAATACAAAAAAGACCTGAAATTTCAGGTCTTTTTATCGATATAAAATAGAACTTATAACACAGCCAAGTTAGACCTCCGATGCTGTACTATGACGGGCGCGTTTTGCTAAGGCATAGTAAAACAATGGTGTCAGGATCAAACCAAACAGCGTCACCCCTATCATACCGGCAAATACTGCCACGCCCATGGCTTGACGCATTTCAGCCCCCGCGCCCGTTGAGAACACCATAGGCACCACGCCCATAATAAAAGCGATAGAGGTCATCAAGATGGGGCGTAAGCGTAAGCGCGCTGCCTCAAGAATCGCCTTCATCACTTCCATACCATGGTCTTGTTTTTCTTTGGCAAATTCGACAATCAGAATCGCGTTCTTGGTCGCTAAGCCCACGAGCACGATAAGACCAATCTGGGTGAAAATATTATTATCACCGCCATAGATAAGCACGCCACTGAGCGCCGAGAGTAAGGTCATTGGGATAATTAAGATAATCGCCAATGGCAAACTCAAACTCTCGTACTGGGCGGCGAGCACCATAAACACCAGCAGGATCACCAGAGGGAACACTAACAAACCTGTGTTACCGGCGAGGATTTGCTGATAGGTCAGCTCAGTCCACTCGTAGGTCATGCCTATCGGCAAGGTCTCGGCGAGGATTTTCTCAATCGCCGCCTGCGCTTGACCCGAACTCACACCCGGTGCTGGGCCACCGTTAATCTCAGCCGTGGTGAAACCGTTATAGTGCATCACGCGATCGGGCCCCGCGCTCTGGCTCACATTGATAAAGGAGCCAAGTGGGATCATATCGCCATTCACATTCGGCACTTTTAGCTGACTAATCTGCTGTGGGCTTTGACGGAATGCTTCGTCGGCCTGCATATTCACCTGATAGGTTCGACCGAAACGATTGAAGTCGTTGACATAGGTCGAGCCCATATAGGTTTGTAATGTCTGGAAAATTTGATCGAGCGACACTGCCTGCTGTTTCGCTTTAGTTCGATCGATATCCAGTTCAAGTTGTGGCACGTTCACTTGATAGCTGGAGAAAATCCCCGCTAATTGTGGATCGGCCCACGCCTTGTACATCACTTGTTGGGTCACCTGATACAAGGCCTCATAACCAAGGTTGGCTCTGTCTTGAATTTGCAGACGGAACCCTCCAATAGTGCCGAGGCCTTGCACAGGTGGCGGCGGGAAGATGGCAATAAACGCATCCTGAATACCAGCAAATTGCTGATTCAACTGTCCTGCAATCGCATTCGCTGACAGTTCAGGGCTCTTACGTAACTCAAAATCATCTAGGGCAACAAACACTACGCCTGAATTAGGACTGTTAGTAAAACCGTTGATACTCAGGCCTGGGAAGGCAATCGAGTGCGCCACACCGGGGTGATTCAAGGCGATATCGGACATTTTCTTGATCACCGCATCGGTACGCTCGAGTGAGGCCGCATCCGGTAATTGGGCAAATGCCACTAAATACTGTTTATCTTGGCCGGGTACATAGCCCGTTGGAGTATTCACAAATTGCACGCCCGTAAGCGCAACCATGCCCAGATACACCAGTCCGATAATGCCGCCAAAACGGATCACCTTACGTACTACATAGCCATAACCCTCTGAGGCACGGCTAAATAAACGGTTAAAAGGAGTAAATAACCAACCACCAAACAGCTTATCCATTAACCGTGTGAGCGCATCTTTAGGCGCATCATGGCCCTTGAGTAACAGCGCCGATAACGCAGGGCTCAAGGTGAGCGAGTTAATGGCCGAGATAAAGGTAGAGATAGTGATAGTCAGCGCAAACTGCTTATAAAACTGCCCCGTTAATCCGCTCATAAAGGCGGTAGGAATAAACACCGCGGCCAACACTAAAGTGGTTGCCACAATAGGCCCAGTCACTTCCTTCATCGCCTTTTGCGTTGCGGCAATTGGGCTTAAACCCGAAGCGATATTTCGCTCCACGTTTTCTACCACCACGATGGCATCGTCGACCACAATCCCGATAGCCAGCACCAGACCAAACAATGATAGCGCATTGAGCGAGAAGCCCATCAAGTGCATAAAGGCGAAAGTACCCACCAAAGACACAGGCACGGCCACCAGCGGAATAATCGAAGCGCGCCAAGTCTGGAGGAACAGCACCACCACTAACACCACTAAGAGCACGGCTTCAAGTAAGGTTTTGATCACAGCTTCAATCGAGCCACGCACAAACACGGTCGGATCGTACACAATTTCGTATTGCAGCCCTTCGGGGAATGACTTCGCCAGTCTTGCCATTTCGGCGCGCACATCGTCGGAGATTTGAATCGCATTTGAGCCCGATGCTTGGAATACCGGAATAGCGACCGCATCCTTGTTATCCAGCAATGAACGCAGCGCATAGCTGGTTGCACCGAGTTCGACACGCGCCACATCCTTAAGACGGATCACCTCACCGTTTTGACCGACCTTGATAATAATGTCTTCGAATTCTGACAGTTCAGTCAGACGCCCCTTAACGTTAATCAAGAGTTGGAAGTCGGCATTACCACTAGGCTGCGCCCCTAAACTGCCCGCTGCCGCTTGCTGATTTTGCTCACGTACGGCGGCAATAATTTCAGCTGGCGACATGCCAAGCGCCGAGACTTTATTCGGGTCAAGCCAGATCCGCAGACTATATTCGCCCGCACCGAATAAACGCACCGCGCCCACGCCTTTGATGCGTGCTAACTCATCTTTTACGTTGAGCGCCGCGTAGTTAGACAAATACAGCATGTCATAACGGTTATCCGGCGACAGTAAATGCACCACCATGGTTAAGTCTGGCGATGATTTTTCGGTCACAATCCCGAGGCGTTGAACCTCCTGTGGTAAACGCGGCATAGCACGGTCAACCCGGCTCTGTACTTGGGTTTGCGCCCTGTCCACATCGGTGCCAATGGCAAAGGTGATGGTCAAGGTCATGCGTCCATCGGACGTCGCCTGCGATGACATATACAGCATGTCTTCGACGCCGTTGATTTCCTGCTCTAAGGGCGAGGCAACCGTTTCGGCGATGACTTTAGGGTTAGCGCCAGGGTAGTTGGCGGTGACCACGACCGTTGGTGGCACCACTTCAGGGTATTCGGTAATAGGTAACTGCCAGACGGCAATCGCCCCTGTGATAAAAAACAGCAGCGAGAGAACGGCTGCAAATATCGGTCTTTTAATAAAAAACTGCGACAACATTCTGTTGGATTCCTTAACCGCGGCTCGCTACTTCAACGTCTGGGGTGGTGATATTTTCTTGATGTTTATCAAGTAGTAATTGAGCTTGTCGAAGCGCCTCTAGCTGTTCGCTGTCGGCCATATCGACCAGGTGTGGCTCAATTTGCATCTTAGGACGAACCCTTTGCATGCCATTGACGACGATTTTGTCGTCTGCCGCTAAACCTTGCTTAACAATGCGTAAACCTTGAACTTTTTCACCTAGGGTGACACCGCGATACTCCACGGTGCCATCGTTTGCCACTACTAAAACGAACTTATTGTTCAGATCCGTGCCCACGGCTTTATCATCGATTAAGATACCGTCATAGGCGCCGCTACCGGCGGTACGTAATCTGGCGAACAAACCAGGGAGCAGGCTGTTGTCCTCATTGCTAAACGTGGCACGTACTCGAATAGTGCCCGTCTGACTGTCCATAGAGTTATCGACAAAGTCCACTAGACCTATGTGTTGATATTCGCGTTCGTTAGCCAGCGCCATATACACGGGATTATCGCCTGCACGAGGGTCTTTACGCTTTTTCTCGGCGGTTAACTTGACGTATTTCAGATAGGTTTGCTCATCCACATCGAAGTAGGCATACATGCTGGCGGTCGACACTAAGCTAGTTAATACACTCTGCCCCGCAGACACATAGTTACCGGCGGTGACATTGGCGTAGGAGGCACGGCCATCAATCGGCGCGCGCACTTGGGTGTAATCTAAATCCAGTTCGGCGCGCAGCAGCGCCGCTTTCACAGAGGCTACAGCCGCCGCGGTTTGACGTTTATTAGACTCGCGGGTATCAAGTAACTCGGCCGAGACCGCCTTTTGATCAAACAACTTACGGGCACGCTCAAGGTCGTTAGTGGCCAGTTGCTCAGCAGAGAGCGCGCTAGCAAGCTCTGCTTTTAACCGGGCCACTTCCGCTTCGAACACACTCGCATCGATACGGAATAGCACATCGCCTTTTTTCACTAAGGCGCCTTCTTTAAAGTTTACCGACGCGATATAACCAGACACGCGTGGCACTAAGGTCACACTTTCTGGCGCCTGCAAACGGCCGGTAAATTCATCCCACTCGGTAACGCGCTCATGCAATACCTGCGCAACATCGACCTTAAGTGCACCTTGAGCAGGGCTTTGCTGTGCAGCTGGTTTACCACAGGCCGAAAGGACAAACGCCGCCACGGCAGTCAACATCAATATCCGTAAAGGTGGGTTACTTTTCATCTTACAATCCTCATGTGGCAGGCATTTATCTCGTTTAAGACAGACATCAGTGATGGACACTCGGTCAACACCAATAAATACCGACTGGTAAAAAATATTATGTACTGAGCGGTAATATATAGTGTAAAATGACCCTGTCAACTTATTTTGTACCGATAGGTATTTAATTTTTGTGACAGCTTGAAACCATGCAGTTAAGCCTTTAAGGTAATTAGCCACAGCGAACGTGCTATGTGAGCTTGAATGGACGATATATTTTGGTGAGTTACGCACCTAACCCGCAGACAGCAGGCAAGAGTGGCTGGACATGAGCTAAACCCATGTCTATCCTAGGGGCAATTGAGAATTGAGGAGCCTAATGATGTCAACCGTCACCCAGACGCCCTGCGTAGGTCGCCCACGAGCCTTCGATGCCGACGATGCTTTGGCTAAAGCCTTAGAAGTCTTCTGGCGAAAAGGTTTTGAAGGTACATCGTTAACCGATCTCACTCAGGCCATGGGCATCAACAAACCCAGCCTATATGCCGCCTTTGGTAACAAAGAGCAGCTGTTTCTGAAAGCGATCGAGTTATACGAGCAGCGCCCCTGTGCATTTTTCTATCCTTCGCTTGAAAAAGAAACTGCCTATCAAGTGGTTGAGTCCATGCTACTTGGCGCTGCAACGTCCTTGGTAGATGAAAACCAACCCCATGGCTGCTTGATTGTCCAAGGCGCTCTCGCCTGTAGTGAAGCTGGACAAGCCATTAAAGAAACCCTGATCACCCGTCGCCGTGATGGTGAGCAAGCATTATGCGAACGCCTGCAACGAGCAAAGGATGAGGGCGATCTCCCCGAAGATGCCGATCCGCTGCTGCTGTCTCGATACATTGGCACAGTGCTACAAGGCATGGCCGTACAAGCAACCAATGGCATTTGCCCCAATGAATTACGTAAAGTGGCGGAGTTAGTGTTAGCTAACTTTCCGAAAAATAACCAGTGATAGCACGATTAGCATATAACGATTAACATAAACCCCAGTGAACACTGGGGTTTATGCTTTTAAGACGCTAAAAAAATCGAGATTAATATCGTGATTAGTGCTGAACTTGGTGGGTAACTAAGCTTGGACGCAGCAGATTGTCATGGACGGGACAACGATTACACACAGTATCTAAAAACTCATTCTTTTCTGCATCGGTTAAGTCGGCGTCTATGCTGGCATTGATGGCGATTTCTTTAAATCCAACAGGATCGTCCGAGGGTTGGCCTAATAATCCCGCCGAATTCATCACGGCTCTCACATGCACATCAAACCGATGAATGGTGATATTACGTTCACGCGCAACCATCTTAGCTATCGCAGAAATGCAGCCACCAAGCGAGAATAAAAAGGTCTCTAAAGGGTTAGCTCCTTCATTGGTAGCGCTGGGTTGATCAATAACCAGCAAATGCTCCCGCACCTGCGCTGTAACCTTCCAACCGCTTGCCATATGTGTGGTGACTTCAACAACTTTTTCAGCCATAACAAACTCCATTAGTTTTTTTTCAATCAGATTATTCTAATAATGTTAACATGAAAAGTCACAAGCTAAGATCACAGTTTATAAAGTCAGGTTAGTAAGTCGGTGTAAGAGTTTAACCTACCTGTCTAGGGTGTAAGGTTTTAATTAAATCGCGATACATGTCAGTTATTCTGCACAGACAAACCAATGAAAATCCAAGCCATCGAAGTAAAAAAGCATTAAAAAGCCCCTTTCAATAACATTGAAAGAGGCCAAGTATGGGTTAAAGGGTTATCGCACTATCTACTTATAGCACTATCCACGTTGCCTTGATTTCAGTGTATTTATCAAAGGAATGTAGAGATTTATCTCGGCCATTACCCGATTGCTTATATCCACCGAAAGGTGCCGTCATATCACCGCCATCATAATGGTTAATCCACACCATACCACTACGCAATGCTTTAGCCGTTTTATGCGCCTTGCTGATATCAGCTGTCCAAACACCTGCCGCTAAACCGTAAATGGTATCGTTAGCGATCGCTATCGCCTCCTCCATACCATTGAATTCAATGACAGATAATACAGGGCCAAAGATTTCCTCACTGGCAATTTTCATTTGGTTTTTCACATTTGAAAATACCGTTGGCTGCACATACACACCGCCCGTTTCGGCCAGCACTTGTTGTCCACCATGCACTAAGCTCGCGCCCTCATCTTGGCCCGCCTTGATATAGCTTAAGATGGTATCTAATTGCTGCTTATCGACCACTGCGCCGCTAACGGTAGCTGGATCCAGTGGATGCCCAGGCTGCCACGAGGCGAGCTCTTCTGCTATAAGTGCAATCAGCTGATCTTTAACACCAGCTTCCACCAGTAAACGCGAGCCTGCGGTACAAACTTCACCTTGGTTAAAAGCAATGGCTTCAGCGGCAGCCACAGCCGCTGCTTTAAGATCAGGCGCATCGTTAAATACGATGTTCGGGCTTTTACCGCCCGCCTCTAACCAGACCCGCTTCATATTCGACTCGCCAGCATAAATCATTAATTGCTTGGCGATTTTTGTTGAGCCAGTAAAGACTAAGGTATCGACATCCATATGCAGCGCCAGTGCTTTGCCGACGGTATGGCCATAACCCGGCAATACGTTTAGCACACCTTTAGGGATCCCAGCTTCAACGGCAAGTTCGGCAATACGAATGGCGGTGAGCGGTGATTTTTCAGAGGGTTTAAGGATAACACTGTTCCCCGTCACGAGTGCAGGGCCTAACTTCCAACAGGCCATTAGTAGCGGGAAATTCCAAGGCACAATCGCTGCCACCACGCCTACAGGTTCACGAGTAATCATGCCGATTTCATTATGCGCCGTCGGCGCCAGCTCATCGTAGAGTTTATCAATGGCTTCCCCCGACCAACGGATGGCACGGGCAGCGCCGGCAATATCTACCGCCTTTGAAAAACGTATCGGTTTACCCATATCCAACGTTTCTAACAGAGCGAGTTCATTGGCATTTTCTTCCAACAATTCGGCAAAACGGATCATCACTTGCTTACGTTTAACAGGAGCGGCCTTTGACCATACCCCAGACTCAAAAACCTCACGAGCATTAGCCACGGCGATATTGGCGTCCATCAAATCGCAACTGGCAACTTGCGCTAATAAACGGCCATCGATTGGACTGATGCAATCAAAGGTATTGCCTGATGTCGCATCTCGATACTCGCCGTTAATAAAAGCCTTACCATTGATTGCTAGGCTTGCAGCGAGGTTTTCCCAATCGCTCCGTGTTTTAGGTGTACTCATGATGACCTCTTAATCGTTTGTATTCGTTTATTTTATCTTTATTGGGATAAGGGCTATCTCGACTAACAACTGCCAAAGATGACCTAAGGCTGTAACTGCTGCCTAGATTACGCTTTTAAGACATCAAAATTCAATATTTTTTACAAAAATAGCATTTTTGCCACAAATAACTGCACACGCCTCTTCCATGTTCATTATTTCTAACATAGCATAGCAAATATTAGCCACTCTTAACGAAGACCTGACCCCATTTAACAAGGAAAAGGACAAGGTAAACATCTATGGCCGACTCACCCAACAATCTCGCCCACGAGCATCCTTCACTTGAACACTATTGGATGCCTTTTACCGCCAATCGCCAATTTAAAGCGAGCCCTCGATTACTCGCCAAAGCTGAAGGCATGCATTACACAGATATCAATGGCAACAAGGTATTAGACTCAACCGCGGGGTTATGGTGTTGTAATGCGGGCCATGGTCGACGTGAGATCAGTGAGGCCGTCAGCAAACAAATTCGAGAAATGGATTACGCTCCCTCCTTCCAAATGGGCCATCCCATCGCTTTTGAACTGGCCGAACGTTTAACCGAACTCAGCCCAGAAGGACTCAACAAAGTATTCTTTACCAACTCAGGCTCTGAGTCGGTTGATACCGCGCTTAAAATGGCACTTTGCTACCATAGAGCCAATGGCCAAGCGTCACGCACCCGCTTTATTGGCCGTGAAATGGGTTACCATGGCGTAGGATTTGGTGGGATCTCGGTGGGTGGTTTAAGCAATAACCGTAAAGCCTTCAGCGGCCAGCTATTGCAAGGCGTGGATCACCTGCCCCACACCTTAGACATTCAACATTCCGCCTTTAGTCGTGGCTTACCAAGCCTCGGTGCTGAAAAAGCAGAGGTATTAGAACAATTAGTCACACTCCATGGCGCCGAAAATATTGCTGCCGTTATTGTTGAACCTATGTCAGGTTCTGCAGGGGTAATTTTACCACCTCAAGGCTACTTAAAACGCTTACGTGAAATCACTAAAAAACACGGCATCTTATTGATTTTCGATGAAGTCATTACCGCATTTGGCCGTGTAGGTGCAGCATTCGCCAGCCAACGTTGGGGCGTTATCCCCGACATCATCACCACAGCTAAAGCCATTAATAATGGCGCGATCCCAATGGGCGCCGTGTTTGTGCAGGATTTTATTCACGATACTTGTATGCAAGGCCCCACCGAACTTATCGAGTTTTTCCACGGTTATACCTATTCGGGCCACCCAGTCGCTGCCGCCGCAGCACTCGCCACGCTCTCCATCTATGAAAATGAGCAGTTGTTTGAACGTAGTTTCGAGCTTGAACGTTATTTTGAAGAGGCTGTTCATAGCCTCAAGGGGTTACCCAATGTGATTGATATTCGCAACACCGGATTAGTCGTGGGTTTCCAGCTTGCGCCTAATAACGAAGGCGTTGGCAAACGCGGTTATCGGGTGTTCGAGCGCTGTTTTCATCAAGGCACGCTCGTGCGGGCAACGGGCGATATTATCGCCATGTCCCCACCACTCATTGTTGAGAAACATCAAATTGACCAAATGGTAAATAGTCTCAGCGATGCTATTTATGCCGTTGGATGATGCACCATTTTCAATCACACGCCCAGAAATTAGGGAAAATAAAGGTTAGCTATGCTTAAGATTACCCACTATGTGAATGGCCAACACACTCCAGCGAGTACAAGAAGCCAAGAAATTTTTGAACCGGCCACTGGCGAATGCCGAGGTCAAGTATCCCTCGCCAGCAGCGATGAAGTCGCTGCCGCGATTGCCATCGCCAAAGCGGCCTTTGAGACTTGGTCACAGGTAACGCCCCTTAATCGCGCCCGTGTGCTTTTTAAATTCAAAGCGTTAGTCGAGCAGCATATGGATGAACTGGCGCAGCTCATCACCCTAGAGCACGGCAAAGTGATCGATGATGCCAAAGGAGAACTTATCCGCGGCCTCGAAGTTGTCGAATTTGCCTGTGGTATCCCGCACTTACTCAAAGGGGAGCACACGCAGCAAGTTGGTGGTGGTGTGGATTCTTGGTCCGTTAATCAAGCTTTAGGTGTTGTCGCTGGCATAGCGCCCTTTAACTTCCCCGTGATGGTTCCCATGTGGATGTTCCCAATCGCCATTGCCTGCGGCAACACCTTTATTATGAAACCCTCGGAAAAAGATCCAAGTTCAGTGATGAAGATTGCCGAGTTGCTCAAACAAGCTGGCTTACCTGATGGAGTGTTTAACGTGATCAACGGTGATAAAGAGGCCGTAGATACCCTGCTCACTCATCCAGATGTGCAAGCCGTTAGTTTTGTCGGTTCAACGCCAATCGCCGAGTATATCTACAGCACAGCATCCAAACACGGTAAACGAGTACAAGCCTTAGGCGGCGCAAAAAACCATATGCTACTGATGCCGGATGCGGATTTAGATCAAGCGGTAAGTGCACTGATGGGCGCAGCATACGGCAGTGCGGGCGAGCGTTGTATGGCGATATCGGTCGTGTTAGCTGTGGGTGATGTGGGTGATGAATTAGTGGAAAAACTATTGCCGCAGATCCAAAACTTAAAAGTCGGCAACGGTCTTAACCCCGAAATGGAAATGGGTCCACTCATCTCTAAACAGCATCTCGCCAAAGTCACTGATTATGTTGAAACAGGTATTCAAGAAGGCGCAAGTTTACTGGTTGATGGCCGACAATTATCCGTTGCCGATCATCAACAAGGTTACTTCCTTGGGGCTTGTTTATTCGACCATGTCACGCCGGATATGCGGATCTATCGCGAAGAAATCTTCGGCCCTGTGCTATCCATTGTTCGAGTCAAAGATTATCCCAGTGCACTTAAACTGATAAACCAACATGAATTTGGCAACGGCACGGCGATCTTTACTCAAAGCGGTGAAGCTGCCCGTCATTTTTGCCACCATGTGCAAGTAGGTATGGTCGGCGTAAACGTACCAATCCCCGTACCGATGGCTTTCCATAGCTTTGGCGGTTGGAAACGCTCACTCTTTGGACCTTTGCATATGCATGGCCCTGATGGTGTTCGTTTTTATACCAAACGCAAAGCCATTACCGCTCGCTGGCCTGTAGGCAAACAGACTCAAGCTGAGTTTGTAATGCCGACCATGAAATAACATCGACTGGAGCCCTATATGACCATGAGCGTCACGTCGATCATTCGCTTTGCCAGCGCACAACCGCCAGTGGAGAGCTATCAAGTCGCTCCTGAAAAGCGTATTGCAGGCAATCCCACCCAGCAATTACAAAATCATTATTCTAGCCCTTGTAACCAATTTCATAGTGGAATTTGGCAAAGCGAATCAGGCGCTTGGAAAATCAACTACACTGAATATGAGTATTGTGAAATTCTCGAAGGAACCAGTGTGATTACCGATCTTGAAGGACAGTCTCAAACCTTCAGTGTCGGTGACCGCTTTATTATTCCGGCGGGATTTCAAGGTGTGTGGCAAGTCGTCACCCCCTGCCGCAAGGTGTACGTCATCTTCGAACAAAACTCACATTTATAGAGGTGCGTTTAACCTCGATGAACAAAGCTAAAGTGATGTAGCTTTACCGCCATGAGGTCACAGCAACGGAGTTTCCTTGGCTGTTGTTTGGCAAATAATCGAATGTACAAACCTGTTTTTAAACATAAAAGAACGTTGTACATCCGTGTCAATCAAGAAAATGGGAGAAATACCGTGAATAATAACCTACAGAAAAAACGGCTAGCACAACTTGCTGGACTCGCGCTTACTACCAGCTTATTTTCCAGCATAGCCAGTGCAGAAGTGTCTGGTGAGATTAGTTTAACTAACGATTATCGCTTCCGCGGTGTCTCGCAAACCGCTGGAGATCCCGCTGTGCAAGGTGGAATAGACTGGAGTTTTGAATCAGGATTTTCTGTCGGCGCCTGGGCCAGTAACGTCGACTTTGATGAACCTGGTTATAATGGCCCAGATGTTGAGTATGACTTCTATGTTGCCTACGGTGGTGATATCAATGATAACGTCAGCTACGACGTAACACTGAACCGCTATAACTATTCGGGCGAGAGTGATCTTGGCTATTTCGAAGTAACGGCTGGCGTCGAGTTTAGCGGATTTCGCGTAGCCTATTGGTATACCAATGACTACGGTGGCACTGATTTAGATTACCACTACGGTGAAGTCAATTATTCCTATGAGTTTGTCGAAAACTGGAATCTCGATCTGCATTACGGCTACAACGTTGGCGATGCATTAGATGATGGTGAAGGCTTCGATAGTTACTCCGACTATTCTGTTGGTGTCTCCACGGAATTAATGGGATTTGGCCTTTCACTTGCTTGGTTAAGCACTGATTTAAGTGGCGATCAAAAAGTCTCCGACGGTGTATACCAAAACGACGATACCGTCCTCGCGAGCGTTAGTTACGCTTTCTAATAGGGTTATCTCATTAGACAAAACACCCTAGTACAAAAGTCATTAAAAAGCCCTCTTTCGAGGGCTTAGTTATTTTTGTCATGAATGTATTATTAATTTGAAGACCAACTGCGCATCTTATGGCCTTTGACTGCATAGAAGAGAATAAACAGATAACAAGGTAACATCACCATATACCCGCCCTGCTGCCCCATATCCGTTGCCGAACTCATTAACCCCCAAGACACTGGACCAAAGGCACCGCCGGCAATCCCCATGATAAGGAGCGCAGAACCCGTACTCGTCAATTTGCCCATGCCCGACAAAGCAAGAGGCCATACGGCAGGCCACACAATCGCATTGGCTAATCCTAAGAAAGCAATCAATAGCAAGGTATCAGGTAAAGCTACGCCCCCAAAAGGCACCAACAAAGTGTTAGCAATAGCGTAGGAATTGTTATCCCCAAACAGAATGCCTAAGGTGAGTAATATGCCTAAAATTGCGGAAATCATCAGCGCTGTCGGTTGAGAAATAATGCGAGGGATAAGGATAATCCCCAGCGTATAACCCAGCACCATGCAAACCATAGTGTATGAGGTCATGACCCCGTAATGCTCAACGCCTAAAGATAACGCAAAGGTACCTATAGTATCGCCAGCGATCACCTCTACCGCTACGTACACAAACAATGCCAACACACCAAATGCTAAGTTAGGGTGAGATAACGCCGCTTTAATCTGGCTTTTATCTGTATGCTCAGCGACTTCATCTTCATTAGATAATTCTGGTAATGGGGATTTTTTCACCGCCAAGGCTAAAACACCGATAAACGCCGCCATGCCTAAGTAAGGAAAAACCAAACTATTGGCCATTTCATCAATTTGTACTTGCGTTAATGTTGTGCCGATACGGTCTTTAAAACTATCTAAAATCAACGCTGAGAACACTAACGGTGCAATCACCCCCGCACCTTTGTTCAAAATACCCATCACGCTAACACGCGCCGCCGCTGACTCTTCAGGCCCAAGACGAACAACATAAGGATTTACTGCGGTTTGCAGTAACGTCTGCCCCGCCCCCATAACTAATTGGGCAAATAAAAATAGGGCGAAGACTTGGGTCTTCGCCGCTGGAATAAACAGTAAACCCGCGAGCATCATCACGCCCATGCCCAAGGCCATCCCATTTTTGTAGCCCACTTTACGGATAAGCCACGCCGAGGGCAGTGCAGTAAAGGTCACCGCGATATAGAAAGAAAACAGGATTAATGAAGCTTGGAAGGGATTGAGTTGCAAAATTTGTTTTAAATAGGGCATTAAAGAACCATTCAACCAAGTTGCAAACCCGAGGATGAAAAAGAGTGCTGCCACTATCGCCATGGGGATAAAACTGCTTTTCTGCTGGCTTTTATCGAGTGTCATTTCCATAAACCTGCTTCTTATAGTAATTAATTTTAAGGTGATTGCGGGACAAAAATCCGCTGAGTATTGCACACATCCCTATTGCAACTCATCTGCAATGGCTAATGTTATCATTCGAACTCACCATTGTTTCAGTGATGTTAAAACAAACAACACAAAAAGACAACGCTGTCATTTGCAATTTAATCCTAAAAATGCCGCCTTGAACATCACAATAAACCCTAAACGCTTAGCTAGATCCTGATTTAAAACCAAAGATGCGTATGGCAACTATCAAACATGAAATAAAAAAGCCGCAGAGATCGCTCTGCGGCCTGATAAAAGCACAAGATAATGAGAAATTAAATTCGCACAAAAATATTGCGACGATACATCCAATACAGCACTAACCATTGAACGGTGAGCAAACCAATCACGGCCGCTAAGGGCTGAGCATTTTCCGGTAATGCCGCGATAACGCCACCGAACACACTCTGGGCGATATACTTCCAATCCACTAGGCTGGAGGCTAGATAAATAATGATGGCGTTAGTACCGATTACCACAAACACAAAGGCGAGCTTTTGCCATTTCAGTACATCCACTAGGGCATAAAACAGTGCTAACAGCAGCATGCTCCAACCGCTAGTAACCAACACAAAAGAGCTTGTCCACAGATCTTTATTGACGGGAATGACCCCATCAAGCAACCAACCTAAGGCTAAACAAACACCACCGGCAACACTCAATATGCCGACTTTAGCCCACTCACCTTTAGGATGAGATTTCACAATAAAGTGACCGACAAACACACCCGCTAAGGCATTGACTACGGCGGGCAGTGTCGATAACAGGCCTTCAGGATCGGGGGTTCGTCCTTGATAGCTCACACCCGGCAATAACAGGCTGTCGACATAAGCATTGATTGACTCAGTGGGTGATAACACACCCGCCTGTCCACCAGGAAACGGTAACCAGAGTTGCGCCGCGCCATAGGCCACTAATATGCCTAGAGCCACCAGCACTTGGGTCCGTAAACGGGTATGCCACACCAGCAAGGCGGCAAAAAACCACGCAAAGGCAATACGGCCTAATACACTAGCATAACGGATTTTTTCAGGGTCGGCAGGTGCTCCCGCTCCCCAACCATGGTTATAAAGAATACCAAGCAACAATAGCAAAAACAGCCGCTTAACGCCATGACGATACACAGGCAGGCGCTCATGCATCGGCAGTTTATCTAAGCGTTTTGGCGATAATCCAAGGGCAACACCGGAGAGGAAAATAAACAGCGGAAAAATCAAATCATAGAAGCGAAAGCCATTCCACTCACTATGATGCATTTGGGTATCACCCCATTGCCAGCCCGCCCAGCCAGTCAAAATAAGCAAGGCGCCAAATAGGGCTTCGCCACCTAAAATCCAAAACATATCGAAGCCGCGCAAGGCATCGAGGGACATCAATCTTGGCTTTGGCTGACGCTTTTTCGCGGCAGCATCCTGAGCATTAACGCCCGTATTGGCGACAGATTCCGGCGCAGTCGTACTCATACCATTATCCTTATTATTGTTATTTAAATTATTTTTCAAGATGTAGAGCAAAATGCAGACTGTACAATAAAAAAACTTAGCCCCTGTCATCAAAATACGACAAGGGCCAAGGTGAACGCTTTACGGACTCAACACACTAAGGGCGAACATAAACCGCATTTCCAGCAATATAGTTGGCCAGCACTTGATGCTGATTATCCAGCAGCACTAAATCGGCACGCTGCCCTACGGCTAACCGACCGACGCTCTCGGCAATGCCAAGGAACTCGGCTGGATACAAAGATGCCATCCGCAAGGCCTCACCGAGCGGCAAACCTAGCATATTCACCGTATTATGGACCGCACTTGCCATATCTAACACGCAGCCAGCCAGTTCACCCGTCACCGCATTTAATCTGTCGCCGACACGCAGCACCTGAGTACCAAACAGCTCAAAACTGGTTTCATCATCCAGACCCACAGGCGGCATAGCATCGGTCACCAACATCACTTTGCCACGAGGTTTGGCACGTAGGGCAACACGAGCTGCAGCGGGATGCACATGATGACCATCGACAATCAAACCACACCAAGCGGTTTCGCTCTCAATCGCTGCGCCCACCACACCAGGCTCGCGGGAACCTAAGGGTGACATCGCATTATATAGATGGGTAAAACCTGTCGCCCCAGCCGCTAATGCTGCAACAACGGTATCGTAGTCCGCATTGGAGTGGCCCAAACACACTTTAACGCCCGACGCCACCAACAGGCGGATCACCTCGGGCGAGACATTTTCAGGCGCTAAGGTGACAACGCGGATACCTAAATCCTGACGGCAAAAAATCGCCAGTTCAGCCTCGGTGATCCCACGGATAAAACCTTGTGGATGCACGCCTTTTTTAGGTACAGACAAATGCGGACCTTCGAAATGCACCCCTAATACACCTGCGCTCTTTTGCGCGACCGCACTAGCAACCGCATCGGCCGCCTTAGCCATCACCTGCACATTATCGGTAATCAGCGTGGGTAAAAAGCCTGTGGTACCAAAGCGAGCATGCGCCTTGCCTATGGTTTCAATGCAAGCAACCGTTGGGCTGCTATTGAATAACGCGCCGCCACCGCCGTTAACTTGCACATCGATAAACCCTGGCACTAGGGTGCCTGGGTAGCGAATTTCCTTAGCACCCGATGCGGTGTCTAAGCTGGCTATCAGCCCATCTTCAATGGTGACTGGCACATCCCGATGGAAGGCTTCACCATCAAACAGTTGCTCGGCAATTAAGGTGAATTTCATCCAAACCTCTTTTCAAATTAACGCGGCGATAACGGCCAGCCATTACAGCGTTTGAGTGACTTTTTTCAGCCCTGCGGGTTGGTCAGGGTCAATACCACGGGCAATAGCGACGGCTGCCACGTCAATATAAAAACGTTGTAGCAGGGCTAACGGCGCCACACGTGGATGAATATCCGTCGATGTTTGATTTAAATGGACTAAATCGGCACCACGTTGGCTCACATTTTCAATCTGTTCGATATGGCTAGCGTAAGACTCATCGCCAATGCACACATCCACAATCGTGAGTTTTTTCTCAACTAAGGTCACGGGACCATGGAGAAACTCTGCGCTACTAAAGGCTTCAGCGTGGATTGAGCACACTTCTTTTAACTTAAGCGCAATTTCCTTAGACACCGCATAACCCAAGCCACGGCCTAACACGACTAAGTTTTTCACGTTTTCAACCGATGCTGGAGTCAATTGTGGCTCAGCATCAACCGCAGTTTGCAGTGCTTGCGGTAATGAGTTAACTGCTGCGGCAAGGGATTCGCTCTGCGTCCACGCCGAGGCTAATTGTAGAATCGCCGACAGAGTTGCAAGGTAGCTCTTTGTTGCGGCAACGGCTTTCTCTTCGCCGGCGCGTAATGGCACCACCACATCGACGATATCCTTAATTGGAGCGGTTTCATCGTTCACTAACGCCACACAAAACGCGCCAGCGTTTTTCGCCATACGCGCCTGGGCTAAAATATCAGGGCTGCGGCCAGATTGCGAAATCACAATCACTAATCCGCCTTCTAACTTCAAGGTTTTACCGTAAACGCTGGCCACAGATGGCGCGGCGGCAAACGTTGGCACGCCGACTTCAATTTCAAAAAGATATTTAGCAAATACACCCGCATGGTCCGATGAACCACGGCCCACAATCATCACAAAACGGGGATCGAAAGCACGCAGTTTTTCACCTAACTGCTGCATTAAATCGGCGTTAGCGGCTAACTGACCCGCAATCTTCTGCGGCGCGGTGCGAGCTTCTTGCTCCATAATAGTGTTTGTCATGTTATTTACCTTACAAATCAATACGGGTATTGCTTTAGCACTGATGCGCTAAAACGGCTTATTCATTAATGTTGACTGAGTTAAATTGCTGCTGAGCGAAGTACATGGCACCCAATTCTGGCGGCGCTAAGGTTTCAGAAATCTTGGCCACCACATCGCTGCCAAGCCACGCCTGTAAAGGTTCGGCAAGGCCACCGATCATCGAGAATCGCACTGGATTGAGGCTAAACAGCTTGCGTGCCATTTCACTGATGTAATCGGCGCCTTCCTGCACAATCCCGCGAGCGACTTCATCACCCGCGTTTGCACAATCGAGTACGCTTCTGGCTAATTCGGCATAGCAACTCGAAGACTTACCGGCGAGATGCTCGACGATGCCCAAGGCATCACTTACCCCAAAATGGTTTAACAGCATCTTGGTTAAAGCAGTCGGCGCGGCAAAACCATCGAGGGCGAGTAACACATGCTCGGCGGCTTTTAAGCCAAGCCAAGCACCGCTGCCCTTATCACCCAGCGCAAAACCGTGGCCACCAATACTTAAGCTGTCATCACCTACATGGGCATAACCGCAAGAACCCGTACCCGTAATGATCACCGCACCATCGGCGCCGCGGTGTGCACCGATACAAGCGGTATGAAGATCCGTTGTGACAAACATGGCAGCAAACGGATGCTGCCAGCTGATCACGTCCTGATACAGGCGCGGCACATTGACTCCCGCCAGCCCTAAGCCCGCGACGAGTAAATGGCTATCGGTTTCCTTCATGCCCGCATCCAACAGAGCTTGGCGAGTCGATGCTTCAATCGATGCAAATGCTTGTGCAAGACCATGCAGCGGATTAGCGCGCCCAGCAACACCTGTCCCTAAAACGGTACCGTCCGCAGTATAGATAGTGGCTCGGCACTTACTGCCGCCCCCATCAACACCGATAAACAGTTGTTGATCTTTTGTCTGGACTAACCCCATGACATCCCTCTTCATCTCTTAATGCAGCGCTACCGTTGCTTATACTTATGCCGTTAATACGACACCTAACTTTAGTTAACTCAATGTTACAGCAAAAATGACAGCGTTGTCATTTACTTTTTGAAGCAATTTCTAATCAAATGTCAGGCGAAAGAATTGACTGAAAGTGAAAAAGAAAAAGGCTGTATTTTTCTATTAAAATACAGCCAGATACATAACAGATTAATTAACGATTAAGCTTCTGCCTTTGCGGATACCATCAGCAGCAATAGCACGGATCTCAACGGGCGCAGTTACCGCCTGCCCTGCTTGATAGGATTGCCATTGCCCACTCGCTTGTCGCCACTCAATCTTAAGTCCTGGATAAGCCACGTTGGCAAACAGTTTACCGTCACGGATCTCGGCACCTACAGTCGGCACTCGGTAATCGATACCTGCCTTATCGAGTTTAATAAACTCCTTATGCCCTAATGTGTTGGCCATTTGCTGCCAAGATTGTGCCTGCGCGTCACGCATTGCCGCAGTAAAGTGCCCAGTGCTTTGGTTATACAATGCACCTTGATATTGGTAAGGCACTTCCCACTCTGCTTGATGCCAAGCACGCTCAGCCAGCATCAATAAACGAGGGAAAATCATGTACTCAACGGTATCGTTGCTGCGAATGGTTTCACTCCACAACTGCCCCTGTAAACCAGCAAAGTTTTTACCTTGCTCCCGTGGTCCAGATTTTTTGCCTTTCTCATCGGTTCTTGCCCTATCGTCGGCTTCGAAAGGCAGATTTTGCAAGTCGGTCCACTGCTCCGCATTCGCCACTAAGTTATCCGGCATAAAGCTAAACACTTTGTGCGCGTTGGTGGCGCGGCTTGCCCAGTAATAGCCGTGCTCTTTAGGATCGGCTTCGTAGGGAAAATCAAAATAAAGTACTTCAGGATTCGAGAGCACCACATCCCAACCGTTGTTCACTTGCTGATTGGCATGCTCATATCCTTTATAGGCGATCACATCCCAAATATTGGATTGGACTTTAGCTGGCATATAACTTGGGCGAACATGGCTCATGCCATCACTCCAACCTGCGGCTTCAATGCCTTTTTCCGCCAGTTGATTCGATATCCGCTCAATAAAGTAAGCGCCTAAATCCTCGATAGATTTCACGCCTTTATCGTTATTGGCTACAAAGGATAAACACTCAGGAGATTGCTTCCACGCCCCAGCGGTTTCGTCGGCGCCGATATGGTATCGAGTTAATGGTTGACCCGCGGCTTGGTGTAATTTGGCAATTTCATCAATCACTTTATCGACAAATTGATAGGTCGATTCCATACAGACGTTCAGGGTGTTGTCGTTGTAATACTGCACCGAAGAATACACAGTTGTATCAGCCGCATCCGACAACAAATAGGTTTTCGCCTCCGTAGGCTTGCCTTGGGCGAGTAATTTACGGTAACGCGCCTCCATGGATTTTATCGCTGCGCGACTATGGCCAGGCATGTCCATCGAAGGGATCACTTGAATTTGGCGGGCATCGGCGTATTTGACTATATCGATATAGTCTTGTTTGCTATAGAAACCATTAACGCTCGACTCCGCAACAGGCCCACTGCCAAGCTGCGGTAACAAACAGGTATTTTCCTCAAGATCGTGGCAACGCTTACTACCAATATCGGTTAGTTCAGGCAGACCATCAATCTCTAAGCGCCAACCTTCATCATCGGCCATATGCAGATGTAATTTGTTGAGTTTGTAAGCCGCCATTTGATCTATCAGAGCAAAAATCATCGCCTTACTGTGGAAATTACGGGCCACATCGATATGCATACCGCGGAATGGATATCTTGGGCTATCTTCAATAGTCATCGCATTTACGCGCAAATCCTGCACATCAATCAAACTGGCAAGCGATGATAACGCATAGGAAAATCCTGCCGCATCACCTGCGGCAACCTTGATACCATCAGGTTTGATATCCAGCAGATAACTGCTCTCTGCGCCTTGGCGCCAGCTCAGTTTCACCACTAAGCCTTGGTCTGACTCTTTAACACCCAAACGTGCTAAGCGTTCAAGCGCCGCAGCCACTTGCTCGGTTTTAAAAGACTGATTTTCAGCGGATGGACTCAATACTGACGCGACATCCAATTTAATGCCAGAGGTGAGTGATACCGCTTTATCGTGAGAATGGATCGTCACTTTTTGCGGCGAAGGAATAATGGTATTGACCGCTAAGCAGGCATCTTCACTGACATTTTGGTTGTTGCTAAATAGCTGTGATGCGGTCGCAGGCACTAATTTATCCGCATCAGTGCGGCGATACTGTTTCACCATATCGGTGAACGGCTCAACATAGGGACGCACTTCCATTCGAGTATCAGGATCTTGCTGCACTTGCGTGCTGGCAATCACCACTGGCGATAAATCCCCAGCAACGATGTAGTAGTTTGGCATGGCATCGGTTTCGGACAATTGCCAAAGCTCACCACGGAACCTTAAGGTCTTTTTAACCCCTTTGTTAAAACCGCTGAATGCCTCAGTAGGCGTTATCCGATAAAGATCGCCCTTGATATGAGTGATGGAAAACTCTTTGCCTTCAACCGATTGCACCGGACGCATCTGGCTAAAATAAATCGCCCAGTCGTGACCTTTGAGATCAACGCCAGGGACAAAATCAATTTCAGCCACAAAACAACGACCTTCAGCGGCGGCTTTATCACAGTTATTATCGGGCCTGTTAGTGAGCACGCGATAACTCACGCCCAAGGTATCCCCAAACTGCTGCAATTGCGCTTGGGTTAATGACGCAGGCGTGGCGAGCTCGGCTGAGCTTGGCACTGGCACATTTACTGTTTTAGGCGCTTGGCTGCAAGCACTTAAACCTAATGCAAATAAAATGGCGGTGGCGGCAATCGTTTTATTCATGATATTCCTTTTCTAGCTTCAGAAATGGCTACAATCTGAAGGAAGTTACTAACGTCCGCAGTCTTTCCCCTTGGTGAAACAGTCGCTCACTCGATTGTGCTAGATGCTCACTATCGAGAGAGGCTGAACCTGAGACATTGGCAAGATCATTTAATGTACGAGAAATCGCTTCGGTGACACAGGTTTGCTCCTGCGCCGCATGGGAAACTTCGATATTCATATTACTGATATTTGAAACTAAATCAGTCACTTTAGATAGAACGAGCTTAATTTCTTCCGAACGGTTGACCCCTTGATTGGAGAGAGTCTGACTCGATTGCATCACATTCACGGTTTCGGCAACTCGGCTCTGCACCTGTTGGATCATTTTTTGGATTTCTCCCGTCGCCTGTTGGGTGCGACTCGCTAAAGAGCGCACTTCATCGGCAACGACGGCAAAACCACGCCCCTGCTCACCCGCTCTGGCAGCTTCAATCGCGGCATTTAACGCCAGCAGATTAGTCTGCTCAGCAATGCTGCTGATCACCACCACAACTTCATCAATACGCTGCGTTTCCTGTTGTAACTGCGACACCGACTGAGCCGAACGTGTTAACTCAGCCGCAAGTTGGCGAGTAATGGCTAAGCCCGAGTCAAACTGACGCTGGCCATCGTCAACCGCCCTATCGGCTTGGGTTGCCGCATCGGCGGTACGTTTAGCATTGATGGCCACTTCATTTGCACTGGCACTCAATTGAGTCACGGCCGTGACCGCGGCTTCGGTTTCTTTAAGCTGAGCTTGCACCCTTTGATTGTTGCTTTGCGACAACGTGCCCAGCGCCTTAGCATCGCCCAATAGCAGACTCGAGGTTTCATGCACCCTTGAAATCGTGCCGTGAATGTGTTCGACAAAGCCGTTGAAAGCATTGGCGAGTTTGCCAATTTCATCTTCAGTTTCAACGGGTAATCGATGGCTTAAATCGCCATCACCATTGGCAATCTCTTCTAACGCGGTGACAACCTTATCTAATGGGGTGATCACTAAACGCTTTAAAATAATGAAAATCACGAAGAGGCTGCCCGCTAAAATCAACAAAGCCTGTATAAAGTAGCTCAGCAACAACTCGGATAACTGCGCTTTTACGGGCAAAATGGAAAAAGTAATGGTTAGACGCCCGGTAGGATTACCTTGGTCGCTGAACTGTAACTCTCTTGTTTGTAGATAGTTGATGGCAACTGCCTCGACTTGTTTATCCTCAGCAAGCAGTTTACCGCGATGATCCATAACGGTAATTTGATAAATTTGTTCAGACTTTAACATGACGGATAATACAGCCCGGATCTGTTCGTAATCGTAGGTAAAAATAGGTTGCGCCATAGTGACTTGCAGATTAGCGACCGTATTGTCTTCAAAGGCCATTTCACCGCTCATCAGCTTATCGCTCGCCAACCAATAGGACGCCCCAAACAAGGCGCTCACGATCATAAATATCGCCGCAGCTAGACCAATTTGAACTTTTAAGGCTAATGTTTTCATTATGTTGCACCTTGCACACTAAATAGATCTAACCACAGCTCCTGGCGTTCAATCGGCGTTAGGGGATGTAAATCTGGCGTATCTAAGCGGATAATCACGCGCCGCTCAAACTGCGCATCACGGTAGAGCTGCTCAATCTTAAGTTCACGATTAAACATTTCATCGAAGCTACCGTCGCTAATCATGTACTCAAGCCCCGCTAAGATTGCCTCAGCTAACTCAGGGCGTTTTGGTGAGACAAAAAAATAGGCCGGAGAGCGATATTGCAGCAGGATATGGCTATCAATTTTAAGTGCGGGATCAGGGTGGGTAGTAAGTTCATCGCCGATTTCCTGTGCGCCAAGCGCAAGGTAGTCGAACCGGCCACCTTCTAACATCGGGTATAGATTGGTGTACTGATAGCTCGTTACCAACGGCACACCATTAGCTTCGAGAATGCTCGCATCGGGCCAATAACGGTTTTGCCCAGCGGTTAATTGTTTAAAATCCGCCAATGTTTTTACGTTGGCAAACTTAGCCTCATCACTTTTACGGATAATTAATAATCTGTTACCAAGCAATCCCTTAAACAGTGGGATCCGCACGGGCAGCATGGTTTCCTCAAGCTCTTTGGAAGTCATGCTCCAAAATACGTCAACAGTGCCAGCAAGTGCTTCCTCTGCATTGCGTTTTTGGTTCATCTGCGTCGACATTTGTTCAACTTGATACGGCTTGCCGGAGCGGCGCAGCGCCTCTTTTAGCAGATTAAATTGCCATTGCTGTTGGATGGTGGTCACTATCTTGATAGGAGTGGGATTGCTTGCCGAAGAAGTGCCAGCCGCAAAAGCAGCATTAGTAAGCGCAAACGACGTTGACTCCACAGCGGCTATCGCGGTGAAACTCAAAGCACACAGCATAACGCTCGCCCAGAGTCCCAAGACGGACATCAACAAACGCTTAGCAAAAGTCGCCACTACGCTGCAAAGCGGTGTAGCAATATGAATAACCATGAATCGCAGCCTCTTTTATGACTGGAAAATCCAGCGAGTTTTATTTATTAATGCCGCTAACTTGTCTGCTTATCCTAACAAGGTCACTCTACCTAAAAAAATGGCTGGGCACTGTTTACAGTACCCAGCCAACGCTAGTTTCTGGGGAGAGACTATCAAATATTAAAGACAAACGTACCGCCGCCCGACCAGCAATACTTCTGCCAAACACATGAATAAGGAGACCTCATCCTCTTCATGCAGACCTTACTAAACAACGCATCACACAAGCACATGACAGCGTTGTCATTCATTAAATTACACAAGAAAGAACAGGATTTCTACATTTTTTTGACAAATAGCTTTATATTTTTAAGTCAGATGAATTTATTCCTTAAATTTCATTTAGTTAAATTAAAATCTATATTTATCAACCTATGTGACAACGCTGTCTTTGACTGATAACATAGGCGCAACAACTCAAACGCCACACTCAGTTATCTTAAAAAGATGCTCACATATATCCCTACCTTTAAGCGTAAAAACACCTTCAGCGGCCAATATTATCGGTCGTTAACGGTACTGCTCACTCTGTTAAGCACATGGATAGTTTGGTTTGTTCAGTTCGCACAACCATTTGAGTTAATTAAAGAATATGGCAAGTTTATATTTTTAGGGATAACTGGAGCTATCTTTGCTAATTCAACTGGAGCAGGCGGAGGCGTTATTTTCATCCCAGTGTTCTCTAGTTTAGATTTTACAGAAACTCAAAGCGTTTCAACGTCTTTTATGATCCAGTGTTTTGGCATGACTGCTGGCGCAATTTCATGGTCAAGATACTATCAACAACATCACCATACGGATAAAACCTGGTGTGGTTTTATTCCATGTATCTTGCTTTGTGCATGCTTTTCAGTACTTGGCCTTTGGAGCAGCGAGTTATGGCAACTAACTTCGCCCTCTTCGCTCCACACCAGTTTTAGCCTTTTCTCTATTGCGCTTGGGATAGCAATCATTTTCAGCAGTCAACGCCGCTATTTGCAAAGTAATAGTCTTAAATCCGTAGACTATTTTTGTTTAGCGGTCATTGGTTACTTTGGCGGGATCATCACCGCTTGGTTGTCTGTTGGTGTAGGTGAACTGATTGTAATCTATCTGATGTTACGGGGTATCTGCGCCAAGATGGCCGTCGCGGTTGGCGTTGTGGTATCGGCCATAACCGTTTGGTCGGCAAGCCCAATACACGTGTTCTCCGACCACAGTCACGCTTTATATGAATTAGTGCTATTTGCAGGACCCGGTGCAATTATCGGAGGATTGTTAGCCCGCAAGCTGGCGTTATTTCTCCCAGTCAAAACCTTAAAACTGTTTTTTGCAAGCTGGATTATTTTGACTGGGAGTGTGATGCTAGCAAACTAAATAGCCCCAGTTATAATAGTTCGTTTTAATATTATTAAAACGAACTATATAAAATTGAGTTTATTTTTCCATCACTAAATCAATTAAATTTAATGAACAAAGATGCGCATAAATAGCCGAATAGAAACCTCGTTTAGCAAAATCAAGCAATGTCGTATCGTCTAGCTGCTGCAGTTTTCCTTCATCAATGGTATATATTCCATCAATATTAGTTTTAGTGCCATCAAGTGTAGTCACTGTTAATATACGTGGTTGCAACAGTCCATGATTCAATAACACTTTGATAAAGTACTTTGTCATCTCATGATAACTAGCCTGTAAACTCGCCAATTCAAGTTTTTTTGATAAATAGACCGTTTGATTGCCTGAATCATCAAATAAACGATGCGCTTCATGTTCTGCCACTGATGAATTATTGACATCGACACCCAAGATAACTTTGTCGTTATCTATATAACTCATTCCAAATGGATACAATTGAACTTGAATAGGTAAATAGCGACATTGCCACTGACCGTTTTTGAGCAACTTATTAGTATTAGGCTTAAGTGCAGTAATCGCAATGGAGAGGAACTCACCAGTTTGAGCGTTTTTTGTAAACACGATAGGGAAACTGGTCGCTGCAGACATAAACTCTTGAACCTGAAGAGGGAGCATATGCATAGTCTCAAAAAGGCTGTAATCAACCTTATCCCCAATCGCTAAATTTTTATGACTTGCGTCATTTAAAGGTACAAATTGTGTTTTCATTTTATTTTTCCTTTTTACACATTAAAATAAAGCGCTTAGATAGCTTGCAAGCCATAAGTACAAATCTTATCAATCAATTCTCTATGTTCTGGTAACCCCTCAAACATTTGGCGCTTCATATTCGACATGTTACTCATATAAGCATTCAAATTAGCTTTTGCGACTAAACCTCTATCATGCGGTTGAGTCGGATATTTCATCCCATAAAGAACATATAAGTAATTATCTAAGTTAAACACCTCAAACTTTGAGGGAAAATCCTCTGCAATAGGGCTAAATGACTTCCACATGTTAAGCCGCTCTTTTAACGGCTCAGGAATTGTCTCTTCACGCTGATTATCAAGCCAAAATGCCGAGTCAGTTCTATCTGACAAACAATAATGCAATTTGGCAAATTCGACGACCCTTTCCCATGCGTGGTTAACAGTGCGATTAAAACGCATTGATAAGTAATCCACCTCATCTTTATTAGCAGGGAAACGTTCAGCAAGAAATCGAGCAGAAAAGTCCGTTAATAAAATTGAAGTCGCTTCTATGGGTTCTAAAAAGCCCTGTGCCAGCCCTAATGCAACGCAGTTTTTGACCCAAAATTGTTGACGATAGCCGACCGTCATTGGGATTTTGCGATGGGGAATATCGGCGAGTTTACCACCAAGATAACGGTCAAACTTTTGTTCAGCTTCAGCTTGATTCATATGCGCTGATGAATATACAAATCCTGTACCGCGGCGCTGGGTAAGCGTAATATCCCAAATCCACCCAGCTTGATGTGCTGTTGCTTTAGTATAAGGAGGAATAACATCAGCAGGCTGAGTCGGAATTTGCGCAACTAATGCCGTATCAATAAAAAGTTGCTGCGCTTTACTGATAAATGGCACTTTTAATGCTTTAGCTAACAAAATAGATTCAAAGCCACTGCAATCAATATAGAAATCAAAAGATAGATTCTCCTGCTCAGTCTGCAATGACTCGATAGCGCCATCTACACCTAAGCACACGTCGTGTACTGTCGTTAAAATATGCTCTACATTAAATTTCTCAATGGCATTTTTAGCGAGTAATTTGGCAAACTTTGCTGCATTGAGGTGATAGGCATAGCCTAAAACACCAGCATATTCTGGCGTAGTAATGAGCTTTGGTGCTTTAGCCGCTTCGCAAGCTAAATGCTGTGGGGAAACAAAATCGGCAAAATGTCCGCTTTGTTTGGCCAACCAAGTCGATACAGCGTCACCTTGGTGTAAATTAATGATATCGAATAGATGATGATAAAAATTATGCTTACCGTGACGCGATTTATCTAACCAGTTCACAAATTTAATAGACTGTTTAAACGTGACATCGCATGTTCGAATAAATTCTGACTCACTGATACCAAAACTCTGTAATGATTTTCTAATCGAAGGCACTGTACCTTCCCCGACACCAATAATAGGAATATCAGGAGACTCAATCACTGAAATAGATAACCCAGAACGCCCCTTCAACGCTCGGCCTAAGTGGTTCGCCGCTAACCAACCTGAAGTACCGCCACCTATAATAGCTATTTTTCTGATTGTCATCACGAGCCTCTAAATTGGAGAAACCTAAGTTTATTATTAAATTTATTGACAGTAAAGAATCCACCTTCTAAAGAAGGTGGCTTTGTTTTAACCCCCTAAAAGGGGGCCTTTATTCAAGAGCAAGTTGACCCTGCTCTTGCCGCTCTACTTTCTCTTGATGCCTAACGTATCTACGGAT